>JBDRZL010000001.1 GCA_039803925.1 candidate division WOR-3 bacterium
CTTTTTTTAATTTTTTTATAAGTCTTTCAGTAAAATGTAAGGAAGCAGTGGGAGCTGCTATTGAGCCTTCTTTTTTTGCAAATATTGAGTTATAATAGAATTCATCTTTTTTTAAAGGTTTTCTTTTAATATATGGAGGTAAAGGCATTTTTCCATATTTTTTTAAAAGTTTATCAATATTTCCATTTTCTATTTCAATAATATAAAATTTGTTTTTCCCAATAACTTTTAATCTAAATTCTCCCACATAAAAATTTTTAACATTTTTTCCTTTTAAAAGGGAATAAAATCTTTTTTCATCAATTTTTTTAACAAAAAGTGCTTCTACTTTTCCACCTGTATTTTTTCTTCCAAAAATTTTTGCGGGTATTACTTTAGTATTATTTACTATTATGAGGTCTCCTTTTTTTAAAAATTTATGAAGATTATAAAATTTTGAGTGTATAATTTTTTTTTCCTCCAGATTTAAAACCATCAAATTGCAGGAATCTCTGGGTTTTGAAGGAAAAAGGGCAATATTTTTTCCATTTATTTTTATCATAAAGTTATCTATTATAGTTTTAATTTTTATTTATTTCAAATTCCTGAAATTTAAAGAGTTAATTCCTAAATCAAAGACATTGATAAGAAAAAAAATATTCAAGAGAAAAAATTCAATATGAACTTCATAAATCTTTAAACAAAACTTATGTAAAAGTCTAAAAAGTTATGGTATTCTACAAGCTCTGAAAAATTTTAAAGAGATATTAGATAATGGGAAAAGGTAAAAATTCGCAGGCTAAAGCCTGCGCCTACCATTTTTATAAAATCTTTAGATGGAAAGCTACACCTTTTAAGGTATAAAGTAACAAGTTTTTTAGGATATTGTTTCTATTATGCCTCATATTATCTTCACCCTTAATTTTCCAAAAAACAAAGGTTTTATAATTTTATGGTAGCCGCACTCTTTAGGGTGCGCAAAAATTCGCTTTAAGATTAAAATATGAAAAAGAAAAAAAGTTTAAAAAATAATGATAGATAGGAAAATTGAGGTGAAAATGCAAAGGATTTTATAAAAAAATGCCTATGTTGAAAGATTTAAAGAGGAATATACAGGAATATTTTGTAGAAGGCACTTCTTGTAATCTTATTGAGCCAGAAAATTTCAATATTTTTATGGTATTCTACAACCTCTTGACTTTTTTTTTCAATTCTGTATAATTAAATATATGATGATAATAATTTTCAATTTTTACATAAAGGCTTTTTTATCTCCTGATTCAACAAAAGTAAAAATGGATTATTATTTAGAGAAAGGGGTTTCAAAGATAATGATTGTTTATGAATATAAAGGTAAAAATTATATTGTTGCAGTTCATAAAAACCAGTATCCTTATAAAGAATTAAAAGATGAATTTATATGGTTTACAAAAAATAAATGGAGAAAAGAAGGCAATTTAAAGTTTCTTTTATTTTTTGATGATAGATATGAGGAATATTTTATTTCTGGTAAGGATTTAGAGGTTAAAGATTTTTCAAATAAAAAAGAAAATGAGGAAGAAGGGTTAATAAAGATAGATGAAGGTCATTTTATAAATCCTTCACTTATAAAAAGTTATAAAGGACCCGATAAATATGCCTGGAGATACTGGAAGTATGATGTTCAGCATACAAATTATTATCCATTCCCTTTATATAAGCCATTTGAATTTAAATGGTCACATAAATGGGGAGGAGAGGGGTCTTGGACAACCGAGATTACCCCCTGCGTTTCTCATGGAATTTTTTTTACAGGTAAAGGTGCCCCTGAATGGAATAAGATAATGGCAAAGGATATTGAAACAGGAAAAATTATCTGGGAGAAATATTTAACAAGTAATGTATGGAATTGTGCATTAGACCCAAATGATTCAATTCTATTTGCAGGAACTTCTATTGGTATTCCACCAGAGAGTTTACCAACATTTTTTGCTCTTGATCCTTTTACAGGAAATGAAAAATGGTCAAAACCGATAACGACTGTGGGAGCTCAACCCATTGTTGTTGATACAATTGTATATGCTCCTGCCCGTGGGTGGGTTGAGCCGATTGGTTATGAAGCAACATTTGCTTATACTTTAAAAGGAAAACTTTTATGGGGCAAAAAACTTGTAGGTTCTAAGGTGCCTTCTTATTTTGATGGGAAAATTTATGGGATAATGGAAAAAAGGGTTCATGACCCTGATACTGTTCAAACAAAGGCACTCTGTCGTGATGCATTAACAGGGGATTTGATATGGAAATACATTTTACCCAATAAATCATCAGAGCGCACATCAATATATGATAATAGATTATGGTCATTTTTTGGATTCAAACTCCTTGGATTTAATATATTTACAGGTTCTCTTGAGATAGATAAATATATGGAGTATCCTTATAATACGCCAATATCAGGATATAATAATGAGATATGGTTTTGTTGGTATAAATGGTCAGGTGATACAATAATTACAGTGGTTTTTTCTTTTGATTCAAAGACAGCTCAAAAAAGGCTTGAATTTTATTTAGCACCAAAAGATACAAATGGCGGTGGAGCAGTAGGTCCTGTTTTTACTATTAAAAATACAGGTTGGGTAGCAAATTGTGATTACATATATGGTTTTAATAGTTTAAATGGAGAGGTATTTGATACAGTTTTGCTTCCTGATGCAAGGTCTCCATGGCCAGCCTGGGGATATCCTGTTATTTATAAAAATTATTTTTTTGCTGCCCATCATGGATATATTTATTGTTATAAAGCAGATACGATTTTACCGGAAACAACATATATTTATAAATTTTATCCATATTATAAAGAAGGGAACATTTATGCTTATCTTTCTTTGCCTGAGAGGCAAGACATATATTTAAAAATTTTTGATATAACAGGGAGGAAAGTATTAGATCTATATAAAGGTTATTTAGAAAAGGGTGAGCATTTTTTACCATTAAATATTTCTTCAGATGGTGTTTATTTTATTTTTTTAAGAGGTAAAAATAAGGAAGTTAAAAAATTTTTTAAAATAAGGAGGTGAAATATGAAAGGAAAAATTGGATGTATAGTGAAGTGGTTCATTGTCGTATATCTTTCTTTTCCCTTATACGGGAAAAGGGCACCTGACCGTCCACAATGGCTTGTGGAAAAATTAAGGCAGTTTAAACTTGAAAAGGAAGAAGTGAGTCATTTTGGAAACAAAAGTTTTTATAGTGACGGAAGACTTAGATCATGGGATATGATAGATGAATCAGTGGCTCCCGGTTCACCAGAAGATATAGCTAAAAACTTTTTACTTAAGCATATCCGTGAATTTGGTCTTAAAAGTGATTTATCTGATATAAAGCTTTTAAAGGTGGAAGAGTTTATGAAAGATATATATAGAGTTGATTTTTTACAAACTTACAAAGGAATACCAGTATATGAGGGTGGTCTTCATGTAATTGTAGAGAAAAATGGTAAAATACGTTCTGCTTTTTCTGGATATCGTGTTATAAAGGAAGATTTAGATTTATCTATAAATATTTCAAAGGAGTCTGCAATTCAAACAGTGATAAACTTTTTGCAGATTCAGGGAGAGATAACTTATGGTCCTGTTGCTGAATTAATGATTTTCCCTTATAAAGGTCAAAAGCTTGTGTATAGAGTTGAAATTCACACTGATTTCCCCCTTGGTGGCTGGGAGGCTTTTGTTGATGCTAAGAATGGTGAGATAATTCTTCTTGGAGATAAATTTGTCTATGCAAATGGTTCAGGATACATATTTAATCCTGACCCTATCACATCAGCGCACACCAATTATGGTGGTGATTTTGTGGATAATAATGATAATACAAATTCTTCTCTTGATGCGCAGAGATTTTTAATAACATTGAAGGATATATATAAAGATGATAATACCTATTACCTCAAAGGTCCTTATGTTCGTATCAAAAATTTAGGTGGATATGATGACCCCATTTATTCTTCTAATGATGGGACATTTTTCTATAACAGATATGATCAGGCATTCGAAGCAGTGATGGTTTATTATCATATTGACAATTTTCAGAGGTATTTGCAATCCTTGGGGTTTTATTATCATCTCGATACTATTTATGTTGATCCTCATGGAACTTATAGTGATAATTCCCGGTATGATGAAAGTCTTGATGCAATTTATTTTGGGGAAGGTGGTGTAGATGATGCAGAGGATGCTGATGTAATTATTCATGAATATGGTCATGCTATTGAGGAGCGTGCGATGGGTGGATTTAATTACTATTATTCTGAAGCAGGGGCACTTTCAGAAGGATACAGTGATTATATGGCAGGGAGTTATTCAGCACAAATTAATTTTTATCAAAAGGATTGGGTTTTTAACTGGGATGGTCATAACGAATTCTGGCAAGGGAGAGTGCTTAATAGCACAAAACATTATCCTGAGGATATGGTGTATGAGCCTCATAAGGATGGTGAAATATGGTCTGCCTGTTTGTGGAAAATCTTTGAGCAATATGGTAGCGGAATAACAGATCGAATTGTAATGTATAGTTTATGGAATCTCTGGAGTGGTTCAGATTTTAAAGATGCTGCAAAGAAAGTTTTGGATGCAGATTATTGGCTATATTGGGGAGAACATATGAACTTTATAAGAAATGTTTTTTATAATAGAGGGATCTTAAGACCACCAACAGTTACAGTAACATTTCCAAATGGAGGAGAAACTTTTGTTCAGGGTTCGATAGAGAGAATTAAGTGGTATATTGAGGATTTTGATGGTCTTACTAATTCTATTGAATTATACTATTACTATAATAATAACTATTATTTTATAACTGAAATATTTAATCCAACTCAAACTTATTACGATTGGCTTGTTCCTAATATAAGTAGTCCTAATATTGTTAAAATTAAAGTTGTTCTCAAGGATAAGGCAGATAATGTATTAGCTGAGGATATGAGTAACAATCCATTCACAATTGTTCCTCAACCTCCAACTAATATAACTTATCCCAATGGCGGTGAAATATTGTTTGTTGGCAGTAATGTTCAAATTACATGGAATAATTCTGACCCGAATAATGTGATAAGTTATGTGAAGCTTTATTATTCAGTAAATGGTGGTGCAAACTATACACAGATTAACGGAAATATTCAGAATACAGGAAGTTATACCTGGGTTGTTCCAAATATCCAAACAAAACAAGGGAAAATAAAGATAGAGGCTTATAATATTAGAAATGTATTGATAAAAAAAGATGAAAGTGATGGAACCTTCTGGATTGTGATTCCTCCTCAGGTTCAACTCATCTGGCCAAATAATCCTTATATATCAATTGAAGAGGGAAAAACATATTATATCAAATTCATTGGAGAAGCACAGAATGGAATAAAAATTGCGGATGCAGAGTTTTCTCATGATGGTGGTCAAACATGGACAGATTTGCCAGTTGAAAAATATTATTACCCTTCTCCTACTTATATTAGGGATTCTCTAAGGTGGAATGTTACCCAATCACCTACCCGTAATGGGAGAATAAAAGCAATCTTAACTGATACAAATGGTATAAAAGCTTATGACATTTCGGATTATGATTTTGTTTTGAAACCTGCTACTCCCACCGGAATTAGTGCGGCAATTGTAGAGATTGATATCTGTTCGAATGTAAAAATAATTATTTCCTGGAATGATAACTCTCAATATGAGGATAGTTATATTCTTGAATATAAAATGGATAATATGGACTGGCAATCTATCTTACTTCCTCCGAATAGAAGAAAAGACACACTATTGGGAGAATACTATCATAATTACTACTTCCGTGTAAGATGTAAAAAAGGTGATATTTATTCTGATTATTCAAATACAGTTAGTGTTTCTCCAAGAATTCCTGACCCTTCAAATTTAACACTTGAAACTTCTTATCCATGGAACAATGTAAAGGTAAGTTTTATGGATAATTCTAAATGTGAGGATAAATTTTTAATAAAAAGAAAAGAGATTATAAGTGGGACTGAATATACATTTGAAATTCCTGGTGATTTAGATATTAATGAAAATGAAGTATTTTTTGATAATGTTTCACCTTTTAAAGATTATGAATATAAGGTTTATGGGGTTTATGGATCAAAAAATACTTCTATTCTCTGTGATACAGTAACAACTTCTCCAATATTTAGTGGAACAACAGGTGATTATTACAGTCATAACATACAGAGGGCAAATAATGGGACACTTCATATGGCATATAAGTATGATAAAGGGGATTCACTTTTTGTTATTCATGGTTTCAGTAATGATGAAGGGCTTTCATGGAATATTCAGAGAATTTTTAAAAGAGATAGAACCCTTAATCGTGAAATTAAAGATGTATCAATAGTTTTATCCTCAGATGGAAAACCTATCATAGTTTTTGTTGAAGATGAAGTTTATTTTGGAAATAGATCACGCTTATGGTATTTTCATAAAATTGGAAATTCATGGTATTCAAGTAAATTGGACACAATCCACCTTACAAAAGATGCGAGAGTTATGGAACCATCTGTTTTAATGAAAAATGATACAGTCCATATTATATATGGGAAAATGATAAATCCCCAGGGGACTCCTATTGATTCCTTATATTACTCAAAATTTTATTATTTAACACCTTCTTCATTTTCTTCTGCAAAGGAATTTATAGATATATTTCAAAACATTTATATTTCAAACAGGGGTTCGTTTGTTTTTTATAAGGATACATTACATCTTGTGGTTCAGGAAAAGAGGGAGGAGAATAGGATAGTTAAACATTATAAAAGAAAAAATAGGGGAGTATGGGTTATTGTTGAAAGTTTTGTTCCGCAGGAGGATGATCCTGCTTTAAGTGTGTTAGGAGATAATTTATTACTTTTTACAAATACTAGTAATGGGATTAAAGTGTATTTACTGAATGAATATTGGTATTGGGAAGATGTTACTTATATACCTCAGAAGAAGATGGATTATGTTTATTTAGGGGGAATAAATACTTATATTTTCTGTGAGGATTTTAATGGAAGAGGTTACTTATTAAGATTTTTTAAAGGATCATCAGGAATTGGATATGGAGTAAGGGTTATCTCTGCTTATGGGAAGGAGAAAGGATTTCATGGTGTTATTTGGAGGGGAGGGTTAATTGAAAAGGTGAATATTTGATTTGTTAATACAAGAAATAAAAGTAAGGTTGTTTATAAGAAATTCTCTACCTATTTTTATGATGTTGATATGAGGGAAATTTCTCAAAAAATAGACCTTAATAATATTCCACCAAATAATGCAAGGAGAATTTTAAAGGATGGGTTTGGAAATATTTATTTTCTTTATTCTAAGAATGATTCTGTATACGATTATATTTTGAATAAAAATCAGAAATTATTCATAGGGAAAGGTAAAAATCCTGCAATTTCACAGGATGAGTTTAAAAATCTATACTGCATCTTTTCTTATAATGATACAACATTTCTTGAGGAATTGAGATTTTCTAAATTTAATGGTAATAAGTGGGAAAATCCTTTAACAATTTTTAAAAATGAGGGAACATATTATTGGGGTATTGGTGCTCCTTGTTTTGAGATTTTTAATAACACAGGATATTTAACATGGGAGACAAAATGGGGACCTACTCATCATCCTCCTCCAGGATATTATTTAACTGATATAAGAATATGGGGAGGAAATCTTTTAATGCTTGGAAAATTTGATTTAAGGAACCTCCATAGTTTTAATATATTTTTCACTCATTTTGTAAATACCTTAAAAGGGATTAAGGGAGATACCACCTGGCCTCCGAGGGAGACTCTCAGGGTTCATCCTAAAACCTTCTATGATTCCATTGTTCCTCTTTTAATATCGCCATCTTTAACTGTTGATTATTCAAATAGAATTCATCTTTTATGGGAGGGAGCAAATGATATATTAAGGTATTATTGTCTTTCACCAGATACAATTAAGCACCTTATTACATTAAAAGAGCCTGGCAAAGCTATTTATTTTGATCCATATATTACAAAATCAAATTCATTTATTAATCTTGTTTATGTTAAAAACAGGGAAGGGGAAGGTTCAAAGGTTTTATCAAGGTATACATTTCAGGGATTTAATGTTCTTTCAAATCCAAAGGAAGTTTATTCATTAGAAGCTTTTAATTTATTTCAACCTTTTATTGATAAAAATTATATAACATTTGTGAAGAATGAAGGTTCATTGAATTATCTTGTGTATGGTGAAAATGTAGCACCTTTTGATGAGAATATTCTTTTTTCCTATTATTCTATTCTTTCACCGCAATTTTTATCAGATGGTAAATATCTTCATTTTGTTTTTTATGCGGGTGATTCTTTGTATAGGATTTATTATATAAAGGTTGAGCTTCAAGAGGAGCCTCCGATTATTTCCCTTGATTTTGGAAATAAAACGCCTGATATAACAAATGTTTACAGGGAAGGTTATATTTCTTTTGGGCCGGAGTATTATAAGAATGTTGATTATGGGGATTCGCTTATATATGAAATTCCACTTGTTTTAGAGGGTAAGTTTAAGATAAGGTTTGAAGGTTATTCTGGTAGGGAAGTAGATGAAAAAATTTATGTTAATAATATACCTCTTGGAGTCTGGCATATTGAGGCAAATGAGTATTCTGTTTTTGAGAAAAGGATTCCTGAGAGAGCTGTGACTGATTTATTGAGAATAAAGGTTAAAAGACAGGGGCGTGATGGAAAAGCAGTTCTTGGTGCATTGAAAGTTTATGTATGGAAGGAAGGGGAGGGAGGTCCGCAGGATATTGATGTGGAGAACAAAATGCAGTTTGATGTCAGCTTTCCGACATTGCTGAAAGAAAATTCATTTTTACTTATTGTTCCAGAAAAAGGATTTGTTAAAATATGTATCTATGATATAAGTGGTAGAAAAAGGTTTGATTTAAAAAAGGTTTTTGATAAAGGATTTCACAGTGTTTCTATTCCTGAACTTTCAAAAGGTATTTATTTTATAAAGGCTGAATACAATAATGAAAAGAAAATAAAAAAGATTTTGAGGATAAAATAGTAATTTAATTTTTTAAAAAGGTTTTGAGAAGTTGTGGAAAGCACTTCTTGAAATCTTATTGGACCAGGGAAATTCAATATAAATATTGAAATTAATAAATTTTTTCCTTTAAATTATTTAATGCCTGCGAATTTAACTCCTGAATATCTTGCTGCAGAAAAAAAATATAGGGAAGCAAAGACCCTTGAAGAAAAGCTCTTAGCTTTGAAAGAAATGTGGGCAACTCTGCCAAAACACAAAGGAACTGATAAACTGCAGGCTGATATCAAAAGAAGAATATCCCAGATTAAGAAAGAAATAGAAGAGGAAAAACAAAGGAGAAAAAGAGGCGCACCTTCTTTTCTTTTCCCTGAAAAAGAAGGAGCAGGACAAGTTGTTTTATTTGGGAAACCAAACTCTGGAAAATCCTCAATTCTTAAATTCTTAACAAATGCAAATCCAGAAATAGCACCTTATCCTTTTACAACAGTTTTACCTGTAGTTGGAATGATGCCTTATGAGGATATTCAAATACAGATTGTAGATTTACCACCCTTTTTGATCTCAAAGTATCAATGGTGGCAGAGAGAGATTGTAAGAAATGCTGATTCTATTATGGCTGTTCTTGATGGTTCAAAGGATGACCTTATTGATGATTTTTTAGAGTTAAAAGAAATTCTCAATGAGATTAAAATTGAATTTTCAGAGAAAGATGAATACTCTTTTGAGGGAATTATTAAAAAAAGAGGCTTTTTTGTAGTTAATAAAATTGATACAGAAGGAGGAGGGGAGAGATTTAAAATTTTGAAAGAAAGTTTTCCAAAAGAAGTAATTTTACCCTTTTCATCTTTGACTGGTTTTGGTTTAGAGGATTTAAAAAGAGAAATTTTTAAATCATTGAAAATAATAAGAATTTATACAAAGGAACCAGGAAAAGAGCCTGATATGAAAGATCCAATGATACTTGAAGAAGGTAGTTCAGTAATGGATGCTGCAGAGGAGTTACATAAGGATTTTGCCAAAAATTTGAAATATGCGAGGGTGTGGGGTTCTTCAAAATTTCCTGGTCAGAGGGTGGAAAGAAATTATATACTTAAAGATAAAGATATTGTGGAATTTCATATTTAATGATTATTCTTCTTAAATTTTCCGAGCTTTTTACTAAAACTAAAAGAATAAGAAAAAGATTTATTAATATTTTGAGGAAAAATATAGAGGATGCTTTTAAAAAAGAAAATTTTGAAGGAAAAATTTTTTTGAAATGGGATAAAATAGTTATAGAAGCTGAAGGGTATAAGGATTTTTTTGAAAGAATTTTCGGCATAAGGAAGATAATTTTAGCAGAAAAAATAAAATTCAAGGATTTGAAGGATTTAAAGAAAAAAGTTAAGAAAATTTTTGCCGAAAAAGTTAAAAATAAAACCTTTGGAGTAAGGGTTAAGAGAAAAGGAGTCCATAATTTTAATTCCCTTGAGGCAGAAAGGGAAATAGGAAAAGAGCTTGTTGAAATAGGAGGTAAGGTAAATCTTGATAATCCAGATATATGGGTTAAATTGGAAATTGAAAATAACGATGCTTTTATTGTTGAAAAAGAAGTTGAAGGAAAAGATGGCTTTCCACTTGGAACTCAAGGAAAAGTTTTGTGTCTCGTTTCAGGTGGTTTTGATTCTATTGTGGCGGCTTATTTAATGGCAAAAAGAGGTGCAGATTTATCCTTTTTATTTTTTAATCTCGGTGGTTTTTCCCATTTAAAAGAGGTAACAAGACTAATAAATTATTTCTGGAAAAATTTTCTTTTTGGAATAAATCCCGAGCTTTTTATATGTGATTTGAGACCTGTTGTGGAAAATATAAGGGAAGTTATTCCATCTTCTTACTGGGGAATAGTGCTAAAAAGAAAAATGTTTGAAATTGCTGAAAAAGTAGCAAAAGAAAAGGGAATTAAGGCAATAGTAACAGGTGAGTCTTTGGGACAAGTTTCTTCGCAGACTCTTGAATCGCTTTATGTTATTGATAGTATTTTAAAAGATGTTATGTGTCTAAGACCTCTTATAGGTTTTAACAAAGAAGAAATAATAAATATTTCAAAGAAAATTGGAACTTATGAAATTTCTGAAAAGGTAAAGGAATATTGTGCCATTGTTCCATATAAACCTGTTACAAAATTTGAACTACAAAAGGTAATAGATTTAGAAATTTTTCTTGAACCTAAATTTATAGATGTTGTAGTAAAAAGTAAAATAACTCTCAGGGAACCATTTATTATAGAGGAAGAAGATATAGAAATAGATAAAGTTTTAGCGGGTTCTATTAAGGTTGATATAAGGGACAATTCAGGAAAAATTGGAATTCCTTTTGAGGCAGATTTAAAAATTCCTTTAAACAAAATAGATAATTATGAATTTGAAAGGGAAAAAGTTTATATTTTCTTTTGTAATCACGGTTTATTTTCTCAGGAAGTTGCTTTGAGACTGAGAAGAAAAGGTATAAAAGCTTATGCTTTTAGAGGTGGAATATTAAAATATAATCAACTTTATATGTCTAATATGTAAAGTCTGTTAGACTTTTACACTTATTTTTCTTCCAGTTCTCCGTGTCCGAGTAAATAAAAGAGAACTGCCATTCTAACAGCAACTCCATTTGTTACCTGTTCCAGTATTACACATCTTTTATCCTTAAGGACTTCATAATCCATTTCTACTCCCCAATTTACAGGGCCTGGATGCATTATTATTGAATCTTCTTTTAAAAGTTTTAATCTTTCAATTGTTATTCCGTATGACCTTCTATAGTCTTCAAAAGAAGGCAAATAATTTGCTCCACCTCTTTCCTTCTGAACTCTTAAGCCCATTATTACATCCATTTCTCCAAGATGTTTATCAATATTTTTTATAATTTTTGCTCCTAAAATTTCAAATTCATCAGGAACAAGAGGTTTTGGACCTGCAAGATAGACTTCAGCACCAAGTTTTAAAAGACCAAAAATATTTGACCTTGCTACCCTTGAATGAAGTATATCACCAATTATAAGAACCTTTTTGCCTTTTAAGTCACCTTTATGTTTTCTCATTGTAAAAATATCAAGTAGTCCCTGTGTAGGGTGTTCGTGAGTTCCGTCACCTGCATTGATAACACTTGCTGTTGTATTTCTTGCAAGGAAAAAAGGTGCACCACTTGAAGAATGTCTCACAATGAACATATCAACTTTCATAGCAAGAATGTTTTTTAAAGTATCAAGAGTGGATTCACCTTTTAAGAGCGCAGAAGTACTGGCTGAAAAGTTTATTACATCAGCAGAAAGTCTTTTTGCTGCTATTTCAAATGAAAGCCTTGTTCTGGTGGATGGTTCAAAAAATAAAGTTGTTATTGTTTTTCCCCTTAATGTTGGAACCTTGGGTATGGGTCTTTTTAAAATTTCAAGAAATTTTTCTCCTAAATCTAAAATTGTTTCAATCTCTTTTTTATCAAGATCTTTAAGACTTAAAAGATCTTTTCTCTTCACTTTAAAATTCCAATTCTTGAGTTCAGGGTGATTATAAGCGGAGCAAAAACAAGTGATACAATTGCCATGAGTTTTAAAAGAATGTTTAAGGAAGGTCCTGCTGTGTCCTTAAATGGATCCCCTACCGTATCACCTTCAACAGATGCTTTATGAGCTTTTGAACCTTTTCCACCAAAGTTTCCTGCCTCTATGTATTTTTTTGAATTATCCCAAGCACCTCCTGCATTTGCCATAAAAAGTGCAAGAGGAACACCTGTTACAAGGGAACCAGCTAAAAGTCCTCCAAGAGCTTCCTTACCAAAAAAAATTCCTAAAATGAGAGGTGATATAAAAGCAACAAAACCAGGAACTATCATACTTTTCAATGCTCCCTGTGTTGTTATATCAACACATCTTGCATATTCTGGTTTTGCTTTACCTTCCATTAAACCTGGTATTTCTCTAAACTGTCTTCTAACCTCCTCAACAACAAGTCCTGCAGTTCTTCCAACAGCTTTTATAGCAGAAGCTGAGAAGAAAAATGGGATAACACCACCTATAAAAAGCCCTGCAACCACTCTTGCATCAAGAATATTTAAGTTTAAAAGTTCTCCTGTTATTGACTTTACCGTTTGTGAGTAAGCAGCAAATAATGCAAGAGCTGTGAGAGCCGCAGAACCTATTGCGAATCCCTTACCTATTGCCGCAGTTGTATTTCCAGCAGCATCAAGGGAATCTGTAATTTTTCTTATATTTTCACCAAGATGAGCCATTTCTGCAATTCCTCCAGCATTATCAGCTATTGGTCCATACGCATCAACTGAAACAGTCATACCTGCAATTGATAGCATTCCAATTCCTGCAAGAGCTATCCCAAAAAATCCAGCTGATAAATAAGATACAACAATTGCAAGTCCAATGAGTATCACAGGAACGACTGTGCTCATCATTCCTGTTGCAATCCCTGTAAGAATGTTGGTTGCTACTCCCTTTGTAGATGCTTCGGCTATTTCTTTTAAGATACTTTCTTTTATTGTGTAATATTCAGTTAAATATCCAATAGCAACACCTACAATAAGACCTGATAAAATTGCATAGTATATTTTGATATTTCCATAATAGAATATTGTTACCAAAAGTGAAAAAATTGCAAATAAGATCGCTGATACAAAAGTTGCTTTAAGTAAAGCACGAGAAGCATTTTCTTTTGCCCCTCTTATTACAAAAACACCTAAAATAGAAGCTATTATGCCAAGGGCTGCAAGAAATGAAGAAAGAAAGATACCTTTTAAATCGTAATTTACTGCTGCTATAACCATACCTGAAAGAATTGCTCCAACAAAGGATTCATAAAGGTCAGCACCCATTCCAGCACAATCACCCACATTATCACCTACATTGTCTGCAATCACTGCAGCATTTCTCGGGTCATCTTCAGGAATTCCTGCTTCAACTTTTCCAACAAGGTCAGCACCTACATCAGCAGCTTTTGTGTATATTCCTCCTCCCACCCTTGCAAATAGAGCCACAGAAGAGGCTCCCATTGAAAATCCTGTTAGAAGGGAAACCACATATTTTATATTTTCTGGAACATTTTTAAAAATATTTGTGTATATAAAAAATAAACTCGTAAGTCCAAGAATACCAAGACCCACAACAGTCATTCCCATAACAGAACCACCGAAAAATGCTATTTTTAAAGCTTCATTGAAACTCTTCTTAGCACCTTCTGCAGTCCTTGCATTTGCTCTTGTGGAAATATTCATACCAAAATAAGCAGAAAGGAGTGATAAGGTTGCTCCTAATACATAAGCAATACCAGTAGCAATTGAATAGTTAATCCCATTATAGGAAAGACCTATAAGTATTAATAAAACTACAAATAGAATAAACCAAAAAATTGTTTTAAATTCTCTTTTTAAGAAAGCCATTGCTCCTTCATGCACTGCATCAGAAATTTTTACCATTTCTTCTGTACCTGGCGAATGGGAAAGAACATATCTTGCCATTAAAAGAGAATAAATAACTGCAATTATACCTACGAGAATGGATGAAAATATAAGGCTCATTTTTCCTTTTCCTCTTTGTAGGGGGTTTGAACCCTTTCTTTCCTTGAATAATTGTTTATATAATTTTCAAACTTGTTAATATCACCATCCTTTAAAAATTTATAAATTCCCTCTTCTATATATGGAAAAACCTTATTAACTAAAATATTAAATTCTTCCTCTTTAAAATCTTCCAAAACATATTTTTCTGCCTCAATATTATAATTAAAACCTATACCTATTCTCAACCTCTTTATTTCTTCGGTTTCTGCATAGTATATACAGGATTTTAATCCCTTATGCCCACCATCAGAACCTTTAATTCTGAATCTAAGGACTCCAAAGGGTAAATTTAAATCATCAAGAAATAAAATTAAATTGAAAAGATTAATATTAAAAATTTCTTTTAATTCTAAAATAATTTTTCCATTCTCATTCATGTAAAGAGATGGTAAGATACCAATAAAGGGTGGATTTTCAGCATAAAAAAAATTGCCTTTACCAGGTTTAAAATTATTGTCTCTAAAAAAATAACTTATAAACCTGTATCCAACGTTATGTCTTGTATTTATATATTTTTTACCAGGATTCCCAAGTCCGAATAAAAAAAATTTTATCACTCCTCTTTCTTCTTTTCTTCAATTTTTTTCTCACTTTCTTTTTCTTCACTTATCTCAGGGAGAATTGGTTCTTGAACTGTAATTTCTATTCCCTTTGGATGGGCTATTGTACAGATTGTATCTTCAGGGCTTTCTAAAATTTTTATTCCTTTCTCAAGTTTTATATCCTTAACATGAATACTTTCACCTATGTTTAAATCAGATATATCAATTTCAATATGTCCTGGAATTTTGGATGGAACTGTTTTCACATGCAACTGGTGAATAAAGTGTTCAAGTATTCCGCCAAGTTTAACTCCCTTTGCTTCTCCTTTTAGAATAACAGGAACAGGAACAGTAATTTCTTCTTTTTCATGTAAAACCTGAAAATCAATATGAATTGGATAACCGTAAAGAACATCTCTCTGTATTTCTTTAATGACAGAATTTACTTTCTTATTGTCAAATTCAATTTCAAAAATTACAGTTTCTCCATGAATTTCACGCCAGATTTTTTCAAAGTTTTTTCTTTCTATTACAAGATGAACATTTTCCTCTTTTGCACCATACAGTTCAACAGTTATGAATTCTCTTTTTCTTAACCTTCTTGATTCCCTTGTACCTGTTTTTTCTCTTAATTGTGCTTTTAATTTAATTTTTTTCATTTTTCCTCCTCCTTTTTATACGAAAAGTTCACTTATAGAAACTTCTTCATGAATTCTTTTAATAGCCTCAGCGAGTAAATTGGAAATATCAAGTATTTCAAGTTTTTTAAATCTTTTATGAGGTGATATGGGTATTGTGTTTGTTACAATCACTTTTTCAATAGGGGATGAATCAAGAACTTCTTTACTATTCCCTGAAAAAAGCCCATGAGTTGCACACACCCATATACTCTTTGCACCTTTTTCCTTTAAAATGAGAGCTCCATTTGCAACAGTTCTTCCTGTATCTATAAGGTCATCCACTATAAGCAAATTTTTATCTTTTACTTCTCCAATTATGTTTATCACTTCTGCCACATTTGGTGCTGGTCTCCTCTTATCAACAAGCGCAAGTGGTAAATTTCCGAGTCTTTTTGCAAAAGCCCTTGCTCTGTTTGTCCCCCCTACATCAGGTGATATAACCATGAATTTATCACTGGGTAAAATTCCTAAAAAATCCCTGAAAACCGGTAAAGCATAAAGATTATCAACTGGGATATCAAAAAATCCCTGAATCTGATCAGAATGTAAATCACATGTTAAAACCCTATTTGCTCCTGCAGTTTGAATTAAATTTGCTACAAGCTTTGCAGAAATAGGAACTCTTGGTGCATCTTTCCTGTCCTGTCTTGCATAACCAAAGTAAGGAATAACTGCTGTAATTCTTTTTGCTGATGCTCTAACTGCTGCATCAATTAAAAGAAGGAGTTCCATCAGGTTATCAGAAGGTGGGTGTGTGGACTGGACTATAAATACATCGCACCCCCTTATATTTTCTTTAATTTGAACTCTTATCTCACCATCAGAGAATCTGGAAACTTCAACATCAGTTTTTTCAATACCCAAGTTCTTACAGATTTTTTCACTTAACTCAGATGAAGCATTACCACTTAGAATTTTTAGTTTATCCATTATCTATAAATTTTCTATAATCTTTTTTTCAAAAAAACTTTCATCTCTGTAACCAACTATTTTTTCAATTATTTCTCCTTTTTTATTAATTATAAATGTAGTGGGTATCGCAAAAATACCTCCAAATTTTTTGGCAACTTCCTCTGTTCCCATCATTAGAGGATAATTTATCCCAAATTCTTTTGCAAAATTTTTTACAAGTTCCTCTGCATTTCCTCCCCTATCAAGAGATATTCCAACTATTAGAACTCCCTTTTCTTTGTACTTACTATATAATCTTACAAATCCAGGAATTTCTGCCCTGCAGGGAGGACACCAGGTTGCCCAGAAATCAATTATGATAACCTTTTTTCCTATATAGTCATTAATATTGAAATTTTCTCCATCAAGGGTTTTTAAAGTAAAAGATGGGACCCTGTTTTCTGCTGTTCGAGAACATGAGAAAGAAAACAATAAAAATATAAGGCTAATTTTTTTCATTTTGTTTACCTCCATCTAAATTTTCTTCAATCAAAAGAGAAACCTTTTTTAAAAAAAATTCATCTTCTTCTTTAAAACCATCTTTTGAGCTTGTTCTAATCACTAACTTGCCTAATTCTTGGCTGTTTCTATAAAGAGGAAATTGAATTTCAGAATGAATACTTGGATTTTTTTTATCTTTTTTATCTTTTTTGTTCTTTTTATTAACTGAATATAATAATTTGTCCTTTTTGTAAATACCTATAAAGGAATATTCTTCAAATGTCTCTCCTAAAAGGTTTAAGATTTTTTCAATTTTATTTTTTTCATTTTCAGAAATTAAATTTTTTACCATTTTTAAAAAACTCTCCTGTTTAAGTTTTTTTCTATAATGCGTAAGTTCCTCTTCCCATGTAATTATTGAATGAAAAAAAATTCTGTCTCCCTCTTCAAGTCCTCTTGTTATTTCACTTATATGAACATTTTCTGCTTTAAATTCCTGAAGAGCAAAGTTAACAGCTTCCTCAGGGTTTGAATGTTCACCACAGGTATATATATCAAGAGCAACATAACCATATTCAGGCCATGTATGAACAGAAATGTGGGACTCTGAAATTACAATAACACCAGATACACCCTGAGGAGGGAATCTGTGAAAGGATACAGCCCATATTTTGACATTTGCTTTATGGGCTGCATTAACTAAAATTTCCTGCATTTTTTCCACATTCCCAATTATCTGTGGGTCACAACCTGAAGCTTCTACTATATAGTGTTCTCCAACCGGCTTCATTCTTTTTAATAAATTATTTGGATTTGAACCATTTTGAGTATATTAATAATAAGTAAAAAAAAATTAAATTTCAAATTTAAATATCTTTCTTCATTTTTTTATAATAAAGGATGAACGAAGGAGAATTATTTGTTGTGGCAACACCTATCGGAAATCTTGAAGACATTACCTTTAGAGCTATAAAGGTGTTAAAGAATTCAGATTTAATTGTATGTGAAGATACACGGAAAACTCTTATTTTACTTAATAAATACGGTATTAAGAAAAAACTCTTTGCATTATTTAAAGGTAAGGAAAAAAAAAGGACAGAATTTATTATAAATATGTTAAAAGAGGGAAAAAAAATTTCCCTTGTTTCAGAAAGTGGAACACCAGGTATCTGCGACCCAGGAGCATATCTTTTAAGAAGATGTCATGAAGAAAATATAAAAGTTTCACCTATTCCTGGACCATCAGCCCTAACCTCTTCCTTATCAGTTTCAGGTATGGACGGTGATAATTTTTTGTTTCTTGGATTTCCACCAAAAAAGGAATCTAAAAGAAAAAAATTATTTTCTTCCCTAAAAGACGAAAAAAGAACAACTGTTTTCTATTTATCACCTCACAATATAGATAAAATTCTGCAAGAATTAAAAGAAATTTTAGGAGTTAATAAGAAAGTTTTTTTAATAAGGGAAATGACAAAAAAATTTGAGGAGTATATTTATGGAACAATTGAGAAAGCTCTTGTATGGGCTAAAAATAAAAAGGGAGAATTTACCCTTGTAATAGAAGGGAAAAAAGAATGAAAAAATTAAAAATTATTTTTGAAAAATCAATAATTCCTTTACTTTATTTAATGAATAAATTAGGAATTAAACCAATTCACTTAACTTTTTCAGGATTAATTTTTTCTCTAATTCCTGCTTTTTTCTATATAAAAGGTAATTTCCTTTTGGCAGGTATTTTATTAATAATATTTTCCCTATTTGATACATTAGATGGAGCTCTCGCAAGATATAATGATTCTACTACTAAATTTGGTGCTTTTATTGATTCAGTGACAGATAGAATTCAGGAGGGTATAATTTTTTCTTCCCTTATATACTTTTACAGAGAAGAAATAACGAAAGTATTTATCCTTTTTTTTTCCTTTTTATTTTCTTTTTTAATTTCTTATACAAGAGCAAGAGCTGAAGGTCTTTTTTATTCAATAAGAGTAGGTCCAATGGAAAGGGAGGAAAGAATTGCTTTTATTGCATTTTCTTCTTTAACAGGAAAAAAAGTATTTATTTATCTTTTAATATTATTTTTAATTTTGGTTGTATTAACTTTTTTAAGAAGGATTTTGTATGCTTATAAAATTATGGAAGAAAAGTAAGGGTTCAAACCCCTTTATTAATTAATAAGGAGTTAATTATGGGTAAAGTAAGGGTTGCTATAATAGGAGTTGGAAACTGTGCTTCATCCTTTGTTCAGGGTGTTTATTATTATAAAAATTCAAAGGAAGATGATTTTATACCCGGCATTATGCATGTGGTTCTCGGTGGATATCATATAGGGGATATTGAATTTACCCTTGGCATTGATATTGATAAAAACAAGGTTGGAAAAGATTTAGCAGAAGCAATTTATACATATCCCAATAATACATATAAATTCTGTGATGTTCCCAAATTAAATGTACCAGTTGTTAGAGGAATGACTCACGATGGACTAGGAAAATATCTTTCACAAATTATTGAGAAAGCACCAGGAGAAACTGCTGATATTGTTAGATTATTGAGAGAAACTAAAACTGATGTGGTGGTTAATTTTCTTCCTGTTGGAAGTGAAGAAGCAACAAAATGGTATGTAGAGCAGGTATTAAAAGCAGGATGTGCTTTTGTAAATGGGATTCCTGTTTTTATAGCAAGGGAACCTTACTGGCAGAGAAGATTTGAAGAGGCAGGTCTTCCTGTAATAGGTGATGATGTAAAATCTCAGGTTGGTGCAACTATTGTTCACAGGACACTGGTTCAGTTATTTATAGATAGAGGAGTTAAACTTGAAAGAACAAGTCAGTTAAATGTAGGTGGAAATACAGATTTTCTTAACATGCTTGAAAGGGAAAGACTTGAATCAAAAAAGAAATCAAAAACAGGCGCTGTTACTTCCCTTTTACCCTATGATATCGGTGAAGAAAATGTGTATATTGGACCTTCTGATTATGTTGCCTGGTTAAAGGATAGAAAATGGGCATATATGAGGCTTGAAGGAAGAACCTTTGGTGATGTTCCTTTAAATATAGAATTAAAGCTTGAAGTCTGGGATTCTCCTAATTCAGCAGGAGTAATTGTTGATGCTGTAAGATGTGCAAAGCTTGGACTTGATAATGGTCTTAAAGGTGCTCTTATTGAGCCTTCTGCTTACTTTATGAAGTCCCCACCAAAACAGATTCCTGATTTTCAGGCTAAAAAGAAACTGGAAGAATGGATAAAAAAATATACAAAAAAGAAGAAAAATAGATAAGTTGGGTAAGTGGGGATTTTTTATTACAGTAGAAGGAATTGAAGGTAGTGGTAAAACAACCCTTGCAAGAGGACTTTTTGAAGAATTAAAAAGCAAAGGTTTCCCGGTTTTACTCACATGGGAGCCAGGTGGAACAGAGGTAGGTGAAAAAATAAGGGAAATTCTTTTACATTCAGAGGAAATATCTCCCTGGACAGAACTTTTTCTTTTTCTGGCATCAAGGAAGGAACATGTTGAAAAAAAAATAATACCTGCATTAAGGGAGGGTAAAATTGTAATTAGTGATAGATTTGATGATTCTACAATTGCCTATCAGGGTTATGGAAGATCGCTTAATATAAGACTTATTAAAAGATTCAATAAAATTGCAACTTCAGGTTTAAAGCCTAATGTTACTTTTTTAATAGATATAGATCCTGAAATAAGCTTAAAGAGACTTAAAGGTAAAGATAGAATTGAAAGAGAGAGTATGGAATTTCATAAAAAGGTGAGAAAAGGATACCTTGATATTGCAAAAAGAGCAAAAAAGAGGGTAATTATTTTAGACGGAAATGAAAAGGAGGATGAAATAATTAAAAAGGCTTTTTTAAAAGTAATAGAAAGATTAAAGGATAAGGGAAAGTTTATTTCACTTATTAAGAGTTTATAGCTTAAAATTAAAATTGAAAAGGAGGAAAAAATGAAAAAAATTATAAGTTCTTTAATTTTAATAACCTTGCCTTTATTTTTTCTAAAAGGAACGCGAGGAGAGGTAGAAAGAAAGCCTTCCTTAACCACTGAGCTTCGAAATTTTTCAAAAATTATATCTCTTATCCAGGAGAGATACTTTGATGAGAAATATCAAGCTGATGAAAATCTTGCTCCTCTTCTTGAAAAATCCATGGATTATTTACTCCATCAACTTGACCCATATTCTGATTTAATGACACCTGAAGAGTGGGAGGAGATGAATATTCATTCCACAGGAAGGTTCGGAGGAATCGGGATTCAGATTGGAATAAAAGATGGAATTTTAACTGTGATTTCACCACTTGAAGGCACACCAGCCTCAAGAGCTGGAATTCAAGCAGGAGATCAGATAATAGAGGTAGACGGAAAGTCAACCAAGGGATGGTCTTTACAGAAGGCTGTAAGATATTTAAGAGGGGAGCCGGGTACAAAGGTTAAGATAAAAATAAAAAGACCTTTTATTGAGGAAGCTTTTGATTTTGAACTTGTAAGAGAAATAATAAAAATAAATGCTGTTCCTTATTACTCTAAAGTTGATAACGAAACAGGGTATATAAAATTAAATGAGTTTTCAAATACTTCAAGGGAAGAAATAAGTAGAGCTATTGATGAACTTAAAAAACAGGGCGCTAAAAAGCTAATTCTTGATTTAAGAGGAAATCCGGGAGGCCTCCTTGATGCTGCGGTTGAAGTTGCAGACCTTTTTTTACCAAAAGGAAGTGAGATTGTATCCACAAAGGGGAGGAATAAGAGTCTTGAACAGATGTTTAAAGCTATAAATGAAGATCCTTTCACTGAGGAAATTCCACTTATTGTTTTTGTTGATAGGGGTGCTGCTTCTGCTTCTGAAATAGTTTCAGGTGCTCTTCAAGACTGGGATAGAGCACTTATTATAGGAGATACAACTTTTGGAAAGGGTTCTGTGCAGAGAATATTTCCCCTTGATGAAGGTTATCGTGTAAAGTTAACAACAAGTCTTTATTATTTACCTTCAGGTAGATCAATACACAGATTTGATATAAGAGACACAACTGGAGAGGAAGTTAGAGAGATGAAGAAAAATGGAGGGGAAACTTTTTACACGTTAAAAATGAAAAGAAAAATATTTGGAGGTTATGGTGTTATCCCTGATATTGTTATAAAGCCCCAGAAAATTTCAAAAGAGATTACAAAGCTTTTACAGAAAAGGAGATTTTTTGATTATGCTTTAAATCTTAAAAATAAAGGTATAAGAGAAATTGGGAAAGAAGAGGTTGAAACATTTTTGAATTATGTGAAGGAAAAGGATAAAGATATAGATTTTGGTGAACTTGAAAAGGAGAAAGAAACAATCTATTACTATCTTGATATTAATCTTGGTGAGGTATGGGGTGGTGAAAAAGGTAGATATGAGAGATTTTTGAGGAATGATGAATGGGTTAATAAAGCTTTGAATATTTTTAAAAAGGTAAATAAAAAGGAAGATGTTTTCAAATATGTGGAAAAGTAAAAATATATGTGAAAAATGTGGAAAGGTAATAGAAGAAGGTGGAGATTTTTATGAAATTGAAATAATATGTAAAGCTGGTTTTGATGGAGTTATAAGAGAAACAAATGAGAGTATGGAGGAAATTTTAAAGGATACTGAGCTATACACTGAAGATGAACTTTTAGAGAGTGTTTATGAAAAAAAGAAATTTGTATTATGTGTTAGATGTAAAGAAATTTGGATGGCAAACCCCTTGCAAAAACCCATTTAAATTTTTATAAATTTTTATAAAGGAGGCAACCATGTTTGTGGTAACACCCGAAGAAATGAAAAAAATTGATAATAGAACCACTCACGAATTTGGGCTGGAGGGTAAAATTTTAATGGAGAATGCTGGAAGATCTGTATTTGATTTGATACTAAATAAAATCCCAAGTTGTGACAAAATTACTGTTCTATGTGGTAAGGGTAATAATGGGGGCGATGGTTTTGTAATTGCAAGGTATTTTTTGAACAGGGGAAAAGATGTAAGTATTTATCTTTTAGGTAACCCAGAGGAATTAAAAGGGGATTCTTTATACCATTTTCGTCTTCTTGAACTCCTAAAAGCTAGGATTAAAGTTATAAATCTAAATGACCCTGAACTCAAATTTGATCTTTTATCATCTGATGTTGTGGTAGATGCTTTATTTGGAACAGGCTTTAAAGGAGAATTGCCCAAGGAGATTAAATTGCTCTTCGGGCTTTTAAAAGAGAGAAGAGGAAAATTTGTGGCAGTTGATATACCATCAGGTGTAGATGGTGAAACAGGTGATGCAGAGCATATTGTTCCAGAAGCTGATTTTACAGTTACCTTTGCCTTTCCAAAACTCGGTCATTTTCTTTATCCTGGTAGAGAAAAAACAGGTGAACTTTATCTTGCGGATATCTGTATCCCTAAGTTTTTCTCTGAAGAAATAAAAAGAAGGGTTATATATCAAGAAGATGTTTATCCATTTCTTCCTAAAAGAGAAAAGAATGTTCATAAGGGTAAATGCGGAAGGGTTTTAATTTTGGGTGGTTCCAAAGGGTATGGGGGAGCAGTTTATCTTGCTTCAAAAGCAGCTTATTATGCAGGTGCAGGACTTGTTTTTGCTGCTTTTCCTGAAGATATATACCCTTCAATTGAGTCAAATTTAATTGAAGCAGTTAAAATTCCTTTACCATCAAAGAATGGAAGACTTTTTACAAAGTCTTTAAGTCCAATTCTTGATTATCTTGAAAAAATTGATGTTGTCGCTTTTGGTCCAGGAATTTTAAGAAGTGAAGATACAAAAAATTTTGTAATTGAATTTCTTGAAAAAATAAAAGATAAAAAAGTTTTAATTGATGCAGACGGTATTGTTTTATTAAAAGATAATAAGGAAATTTTAAAGGAAAGAAAAGAAGCCACAATTATAACCCCACATCCAGGTGAAATGAGTTTATTTATTGGAGATAAAAGTCCTGAAGAAGTGGATAAAAAAAGGATAGAGGTGGCTGAAAATCTTTCAATTCTTTATGATATAGTTGTCGTTTTGAAAGGTGCTCCCACGATAATTTCATCAACTTACGGAACTTTTATCTGTCCACTTGGAAATCCTGGAATGGCAACAGGTGGTTCAGGTGATGTTTTAACAGGTTTAATAGCTGGATTATGGGCGCAGGGTTTACCTCCAGAAAGAGCAGCAAAATTGGGTGTATTTTTACATTCTCTCGCTGGTGATATTGCTGCCTTGAAAAAAGGTATTTACTCCCTTTTAGCTGGTGATATACTGGAAGAGATTCCTTCTGCCTTTAATTTCAAATTTGAGGAAGAAAGAATAGGTTTAACAAGAAAAATACTACCACTTATTTGATAATTCTATTATTTTGCTTACTTTATAAAATAAATGAAATTCCTTCCCTTTTAAACCCAATTTTTGTTGCAAGTGATGACAGGTTTATATATGTAACTTCCAAAGAGGGGATAGGAATTTTTGATAAATATAGCTTTAAGTTTAAAAAGGGAATAATTCTTGAAAAATCCCCTCGTTTTGCATTTCCAGATCCTTTTACAGGAGAAATCTATGTTCTTTTTAATGATGGAGAATTTATTTCTTTTTATATTGGATCACCCCAATATTATATAAAAAAGGGTTTTTTCCCAAATGCAACCTCTTTTTCTCTAACACCATCAACTATAAAAATAGAATTCAATAATACTATCAAAAGATTTGATAAATATTCAATGATAGAAACAGATAAAGATGAAAATTCAATTTTCTGGTGGGGATTAAGAAGTGTAAAGAATTTTAATTCTAATGAAATTTCATTTCTTGCACCTTTTTATATTTTTACTGAAGATGGAGAAAAAGTTAATTTTGAAATTATATGTGAGGATAATGATTATTATTATGCTTGCACAAAAGGAGAAGGGGTTTATGTCTATGATAAAGATTTCTGGAGAAATGTTTCCAAACTTGGTGCGGGAACGAGCTTTAGTGAGGTAAGAGTTATAGAAATATTAGAAAATAATGGAATTATTTTTGCCGGAACTGGGGATTTTTATGATAGAAAGGGGATTATTTTGAGAAAAGGCTCTGAATGGAAAAGATTTTCAAAATTTTACTTTGGTTTAAATGTGGAGACTTTTTATAGTGGAGTTTCTTATAAGGATATTATAATTCTCGCTTCTGATGGAAAAATTGTAATCTATAAGGATAATGAATTTAAAACAAAAAATGTTTATACAGGTATTCCTATTTACAAAATTTTAGTTGATGGTCCTTCTTTATTTATTGCTACAGAAAAAGGTCTTTTTATATCAGATATTGAAGGAATAAATTTTAGTAATGTTTTAAAAAATGAAAAAATATTTACACTTGAGATAACAAAAAATTTTTTATATATTGGGACCTTGAATGGACTTTTTGCTATAAAAAAAGATAAGGATGAAAGTTTTAGAGTTCTTGACAAAAAATTACTTCTTGATGGTAAAATTATTGATATAAAAAAAGATAAAGAAAGAAACATATGGGTGATGAGTGAAAAAGGATTTTTAAAATTTTTAGAATCAAAAGATTCTTTTAAATTTTTTTATCCTCCACCAGTTCCCTTTAACCCTTCTAATCACTATGTTCAAAATTCAATTTTTATTTTTGAGAAGTTAATTTTTTTAGGTACTTATAAAAATGGTTTTTGGGTATATGATATTGAAAAAAATAGATGGGACCACTTTTTTGATGAAAGTTCAATTACAAAAAGAACTGTTTTTACCTTTAATAGCAAAAAGGATACTCTCTTTGTTGGTACGGATAGGGGTATTTATGTTTATAAATTAAAGGATTATGGAGAAAATTGAAAGAATTATTGCCCTTTTCCTAATTATTATTCTTTTGCCGGTTTTTGCAATTATTTCTTTGATAATAATGTTAGAAAGTAAAGGTAAGCCTATTTTTGTTCAGGAAAGGATAGGAAAAAATAAGAAAAAATTTAATATTTATAAATTCAGGACAATGTATATTGATGGAGAAAAAAGACTTAAAGAATTTTTTGAGAAAAATCCAGAAGCTAAAAGGGAATGGGAAATATATAGAAAACTTAAAAATAAGGATCCAAGAATAACAAAATTCGGAAAATGGCTTAGAAGTTTTAGTTTTGATGAACTTCCGCAGCTTTTTAACATACTTAAAGGTGAAATGAGTTTTGTTGGGCCAAGACCTTACATGGCTGAAGAAGTTGAAAGGTTTGAATCTGAGGATGAGATAATATTTAACTTAAAACCAGGTTTAACAGGTCCTTGGCAGGTTAGTGGGAGGAATAAATTAACTTTTAAAGAGAGAGTTGAGATAGATAAGAATTATATAAAGCAAAAAACTTTGAGAGGTGACTTAATAATACTCTTAAAAACCTTTGGTGCAATAATTAGTAAAGATGGTGCTTATTAATGAAAATTGGGAAATATGAAATTGTATCAGAGTTAAAAAAAGATAATTTTACAGAGGTCTATAAAGTATATAACAAATCTTTAAATAGATATTGTCTTATAAAGTTAATTTCAAAAGATTTTCCTGAAGATTTAGTTTTAAGATTTAATGAAGAAGCAAAAACATGTGCCTCAATTGATCATCCTTATGCTGTTAAAATTTATGAAATTTTTGAAAAGGATAATAAAATAATAGTAGTATATGAATGGGTTGATGGTTATGATCTTTCAAAGTTAATAGAAATAAGTGAAAAAATTGACCCTGAAGTTGCCTTAATTATAACTTATAAGGTTCTTGAAGTTCTTGATTACATTCATAAAAAAGGCATAATTCACAGGGATATAAAACCCTCAAATATATTGATTTCAAAAGAAGGTTTTGTTAAATTAACAGATTTTGGAATAGCTAAGGCAAAGGATTCTCCGGAAATTACTCAACCAGGTGTTGTAATTGGGACACCCTTTTATATGTCCCCTGAGCAGGTAAAGGGAGAGAAATTATATCCTTCATCAGATATATTTTCTCTTGGATGTACTCTTTATGAGATGATTACAGGAAAAAAAGCTTTTACAGGAAAAGATACAACGCAGATTTTAATTAAAATAGAAAGGGAAAATCCAGATTTTTCAAGAAAAATTTTTAAAGGGGTTAAAAATAATATTAAAAAAATTTTAAAAAAAAGTCTTTATAAAAATCCTGAAAAGAGATATAAAAGTGCCTCAGAATTTAAAAAGGATATTTTGAAAATAGTTGGTGAAAGAAAAATTTTAGAGGGAGATAAAATTATAAGGGATTACATAGAAGAAAAAATAAAAATTTTTGAAACAAAAACACTTAAAGGATTAAAGAAAAAAAAAGAGGAGAAAAAGGAAAAAGGACTCACGAAAATTTTGATACCCTTATTTACGGGTTTATTTTTGATTTTTTTAATTTCTTCTTTTTATTTTTATAAAAAATTCTTTTACCCTTATCTTGAAATAAAATCTACCTTTGATGTAAAAATATGTAAAATTAATAATGAATTGGTTTTGCTTCCCTTTAAAGGAAGTGTTCCTCCTGGAAAAGTGGAAATAAAAGTTTTAGCTCCCTTTTACCTTTACAGGGGAATTTTTTATTTAAAATTAAGAGAAAAAAAAGTAATTGAAATTCCTTTTAAGGAGGGAGATAGCACAAGTTTTCACTTCAGGGGAAAGGGAAAGATATTTGTAAATAAAAACTTAGTAGGTTCTGATTCTATTGATTATAAAATAAAACCCGGTATCCCTTATCTCTTTGAAATTAAAGGTAAAAAAGATACAATTAAAGAGTATTTATCTAGTTTAAAAAAGGATGTTATCTGGATATATATGCCTTAAAAAATTTATTTTATTGAATAAAAACCACTTCCCTCATTTCTTATAATTCCTTTTATTTCAAGATTAATTAAAATGGAAATCAGTTCTCCAGTTTCAATTTTTATTTTTTCCCTTATTTCGTCTATACTTTTTCTTCCATTCTCTTTAATAAATTCAAAAATTTTCTTTTCTTTACCTTCAAGTTTTATTTCTTCTTTTTCTGATTTTTCTTCAATTCCAAGATATTCAAGAATTTCTGAAGGATCTGTTACAAGAGTTGCACCTTGTTTTATGAGAAAGTTTGGTCCTCTACTTTTGGGAGAGTAAATTTCTCCAGGTATTGCAAAAATATCCTTACCCATATCAAGTGCCCATTTTACTGTTATAAATGTTCCTGATTTTTCTCCTGCTTCAACAACAAGTAATGCTTCAGATAAAGCAGCTATTATTCTATTCCGCATTGGAAAATTATAGGCAAAGGGTTTTGTATATGGAGGATACTCAGAAATTAAAATTCCCTTTTCCTCTATTTTTTTGAATATTTTTATATTTTCAGGTGGATAGAAAACATTAAGACCTGAACCAAAGATACATATTGTTTCTCCTCCTACTTCAATTGCTCCGAGATGGGCTATTGTATCAATTCCTCTTGCTCCTCCACTTACAATCACAACTCCTTTTTCAGATAATTTTTTGGAAAACTCAAGAGCAACTTCTCTACCATATTTTGTGGGTTTTCTTGTTCCTATTATTCCTATTTTTCTTTTTTTAAGGGTGCTAATTTTCCCTTTCATATAAATAACAAGAGGAGGAAGAGGACATCTCTTTAATTCTTCTGGGTATTGATTATCAAATATTGTTAATATTTTTATACCTGAGCTCTCACAATCTTTTATTATTTCCTTTGCTTTTTTTAAAAATTCTTTTTCAATTTTAAAATCTTCTTTTAAAAACTTTTCAAGAGTAATATTTTTTTCCTTTAAGGAAATTGCTATAATTTTTTCTTTTTCCATTAATTAAAAAATTCTTTAAAAGTTTTCTTTAAATCTTCAGCATATTCTGTTTTTTGAAGCGAAATTAAAATTTGGTAAAGTCTTTTTAATATATTTGGGTCAAAATTCTGGGGAAGAGAAGGTAATTTTTTCAGCATTTTATAAAGTGAAATAGCTGCTTTTTCCATTATGTAACTGTTTTTATCATTTAAAAAGTTTATAAATATATTTATATCATTTTCATTTGCCCATTCCCCAAGTATAATTAAAGAGGCCCCCTTTTCAAACCAGTATCCTTTTAAGAGAATATGTAGCACTTTTTCCCTTAAGTGTCTGCCTGTTCTTGCAATTGCCATAGCAGCTCTTTCTCTAACAAGAAAACTTGGATAGGATAGGTATTCAAAAATTTTTTCTGGTTCCCTTTTTTCTTCCAGTTTATTAATTTCTTCTAAAATTTTAAAAATTTCATTCATTTAAAAGCTCCTCCAGTTTTTCTTTTAATTTTTGAACTCCCTCACCGGTTAAAGCAGAAATTTCAAGTGCTTCTTCCTTAAAGGGGTTTTTAAAACCTACTATATCTTTTTTATTTATGAGAAGTATTCTCTTTTTTTCAAGAAGTAAAGGGTTATAGTTTTTAAGTTCCTGTAAAAGAATATTGTAATCTTTTTTTGGGTCATCAGTTGTTCCATCAATTAGAAAAACAAGTATTTTTGACCTTTCAATATGCCTTAAAAATTTTAAACCAAGCCCTTTACCTTTACTTGCCCCCTCAATTATTCCGGGAACATCACATATTGTATATCTCCTGAATTTATTGTCTCTCTGGACACCAATATTGGGAGTTAAAGTTGTAAAGGGATAGGGAGCTGTTTTTGCATCTGTTCCTGTTAATCTGTTTAAAAGAGTTGTTTTTCCACTGTTAGGAAGTCCTATTATTGATACATCCGATAAGGTTTTAAGTTCTAAAATTATTTCCTTTTCCTCTCCTTTTTTTCCTTTTTCACATATTCTTGGGGCTCTGTTTGTTGGAGTTCTAAAATGTGCATTCCCTCTTCCTCCCTTTCCTCCTTTTGCTACAAGAATTCTTTCTTTGTCTTTAATTACTTCACCTATTATTTTATTTTTCTTTGCATCTATAATAATTGTTCCTAATGGAACTCTAAGAATTATATCCTCACCATTTTTACCATGCATTTTTTTACCTTTTCCATCTTCACCGTCTTCTGCTTTGTAAAACCTTTTATATTTATAATCAAGCAAAGTCATCAAATTTTCATCACCTTCAATGTAAACATTACCGCCTCTGCCTCCGTCTCCACCATCAGGTCCCCCTTTTGGAACATATTTTTCTCTTCTGAAACTTATACATCCATTTCCCCCATCGCCCCCTTTTACTTTTATTTTTACATAATCAACAAAATGATCTTTTTTCATTTATAAAATTTTTTCTTTATGTAGTCTTCAACAAGCTTTGGAACAAGACCTTTTAGTTCACCTTTTAAAAGTGCAATTTCTCTTACCATTGTTGATGATAAATATGCATATTTTTCAGAGGGCATCATAAATATAATTTCAATATCAGGATTCAATTTTCTATTCATCCAGGCCATCTGAAATTCATATTCAAAGTCCGAAACTGCTCTTAACCCCCTTATTATAACTTTAGCTTTCTTTTTGCTTGCAAAATCAACTAAAAGTCCTTCAAGTTTTTCAACACAAACTCTTTTTTCCTTATTAAAAACTTTTTTTATAAGTTCAATTCTCTCCTCAGAATCAAGAAGTAATTTTTTGTATGAAGGTGTTCCCACAGCTATTATTAATTTGTCAAAAATATATAAAGCTCTTTTTATAAGATCCACATGTCCTAAGGTAAGCGGATCAAAACTACCCGGATAAATTGCCAAAGAATAGAATTTTTGTTTCGCCATAATTAACCTCCCTTTTAATTAAATCATTTATCTCATTTAATTTGTTTCTTTTACTTATTTCTAATATTAATAATCCTTCCTTTAGAATGTTAAGAGTATTAATTATGAATTCTCTTTTTATTTTATAATTATAAGGCGGATCTGCGAAAATTACATTAAATTTTTCTTCACTTTTTTTAACAAATTTTTCAGCATCAATTTTTATTATTTTAGTTTTATCTTCTATTTTTAGATCCCTTATGTTTTTTTTAATAACTTCAATACATTTTTGAGATTTTTCAACAAAATAACAGAATTTCGCACCTCTTGAAATTGCTTCAATTCCTATATTTCCAGAACCTGCAAAAAGATCAAGAAAAATAGAGTTAATAACTTTATTTTCAAGTATGTCAAATATTCCCTTTTTAACTTTATCCTGTGTGGGTCTTATGAAATCCGGGACATATATATTTTTTCCTTTTAAGAACCCGGCTTTGATTTTTATTTTTGACATTATAAATTTTGTAAGTTTTTTCATAAAAAATTTTACTTGACAATTTTCTTTTATTTCCATAAAATATTATTATGGGAAAATTTAAATTAATTTTATTTATTCTGCTTTTAATTACAGGGATCCCGCTTTTTATTTCCCAAAATTTTTATAAAAGTGAAAGTAAATTTGATACAAAGAATCTTGAATTTTTCCTTGAAAAGAATTATGGTGAAGTTTTTTCAGTTTTTGCAAAATATCTTGTGGACCCTGTTCTCCTTGAGGAAAAAGAAACAATTGGTAGAATTGTTTCTGAATTAAGAAAGATTTCTGGAATTGAATATGTGGCTGTAACTGATATTAATGGGAATTTTCTTGTATCTTCAAAACCAGGGGAAGAGGGCAAAGGAATAAGGGATGTTTTAGGTCAGGAGGTTAATCTTGAAAAGAATGTAAGTCTTTATATTAATCAAAATTCAAATTTAATTTATTTAAGAATTCCTATAAAACTTGAAGCAGCAAACACAGAAAAAACTGTAGGTAACTTAGTTATAGGTTTAAGTTATATTATTATAAAGGATATATTTCAAGTTCAGGGACGAAGAGATTCGCCAATTTTTTTATTTGGAATATTTTTTATCTCAGCTTTAGTTATCTTTCTGCTTTCACAGATTTTAATATTTTCTCCAATTGATAAAAAAATAAAAAACTATGAGGCAAGGGAAAGAAAATATTTAACTTTTGAGAACCTAAAAAGGACAGAAGAGGAAACAAAAATATCAATAGCAAAACTTGAGGAAAGAAAAAAGGAACTTCAGGTTGAAATAAGTTCTTTGGATGAGAAATTAAGAGAAAAAAAGAAAGAGCTCGAAGAGACTGATGTGGGTAAGATTGTTAAAGAACTTGAAGAAAAAAAGAGAATTCTTGAGGAGGAAATTGAAAAATTAAAGAATGAGGAAGAAGAGGTAAGGAAAAGACTTATGAGGGAAAAAACAGAACAGGAAGAGCTTAAAAAGAGGCTTGATATTATAAGGCAGAAAATGAAGCAGATAATGGGTCCTTAAAGTTCTTTTAGTATCTTGGATAAATTTTTTAAAAAATCCTCTCCAATATAAAATTTGTAGAAACTATTTATTATATTCAAAATCAATTCCTCATTAAGAGCTTTTAAATTTTTACATTTTTCTGTATTTTCCTTTAGTAAAAATTTTAAATAGGCTAAATTTTTTTTATCAATATAGATTTTTTCCTCAAATTCTTTTGCACAATTAAAACAAAACATCCCTCCTTCACTTGTAATAAAAAAGCCGTCTTCTAATTTTCTTTTACATTTTATGCAATTTTGTAGTTCTGGTCCAATACCTGATATACTTAGAAACTTCATAAGTAAAGATAAAAGAACATTTTTATTAACCTCCCCTAAGGAATTTAGTTCTTTTAAAAAAGAAAAAGTAAAATCGTATATTGAAGAAAATCTTAAATTTTCTCCTATATACTTTTCAATTTTTTCAAGTAAAAAGTAAGAGATTAGAAATTTTTTGTAATCAGTAAAAATTTTTTCAGGTTTCCATAAAAGCTTTACTTCTCTCATTTTGCCAAACTCTGAAGTTTCCTTTTTATGATAGATTACTTCAATTAAATTTCCTGCTGATATGATTCCCTTATAGGGATTAGTAGTCCTTTTTACGCCAAAGGCTATTATCTTAACTCCTCCAGATTTTTCAGAAAAAAATTTAAAAATTAAAGAACTTTCTTTAAAATTTATAGTTCTTAGAACTACCCCCTTTTCCCTTTTTATAAAAAGGACTTCTTTAATAGCTTTTTAAAGTAATAATAAAAATTACCCTTCTATCAGGTAATACTCTATCTGAAATATTTTCACTGTACTTCGCTAAGATATATAACATTTCTGATTTGATCCTTAATCCTAAATATAATCTACTTCCATTTCCATATAGCGGTTCTAAATAAAAGGAAGATGGTGGTTCTGCTTCATACACATATATCCTTTTATCGTAATCATTAATGTTAAAACTGTAAATTCCGATGAAAAATATGCCCTTTTGAAATTCAATTCCGCCGAGTATACCCGGTGATGTCAGAAGGTAATTATCCCATTCAAAATTAAGTTTATAACTTATTTCAAACTCTTTTGTTTTATGATTTAATTCATTTTTAAATCGGAGTCTATGAATACTTGTTTTTCTATCTTTTATTTCAAAAAAATAGGAAAAAGGTTTAGTTAGTTTTAGTGATCCTCTTATATAACTTTCATACCCGCCTTTCTTTTCAGATTTTAAAAAAATTCTTTCATCAAATTTTAAAAGAATTCTTTTGAATTTTCCTTCCCATCTTACTCCTGCTCCATACTCATCTCTACCTTCTCTTTTCCAGTCAAATTTTGTATTAAAATAGTTTATATGGTTTTTGGGAAGAGAATAAATAAATACAAACAGTCTTGAAAAATCATATGTTTTTCTTATTCCTGAATAAAAAAATACTTTTTTATTAATGAATCCAATTTCATAAAAAAGGTATAAAGAGCCAAATATTGAGCCTGTTAAAGAAAAAAAGGGTAAATTTTTATTTTCTTTTAAGTCTTTCAGAAAACCGACAAGAGGGAAAATCTGTAATCTTTCAAAAGGAAAGGATATAAAAAAGGTATAGAAGGTATCTTTTTCATAACCAAAACCTGTATCAAAATTTTTATAGGAAAAAGCAACTCCCCTTATTCCTATATCTCTTGAATATGAAATAAGGGGTCTAAGTCTTTTTAAATTTGATGGCAAGTAAAATAATTCAGGGGAAAAAGCATAATATTTTCCAAACAGGAGTCCTTTACCGAATTCAAAAATATAATCCCCTAATATGATACTTAATCCCTTATATTTTAGCTCACCATAAAATTTATCAATATCACTGAAATTATAATGAGTAAACCCAAAATCAAAAATAGAGTAAAGTCCTTTTATTTTTCCCTTTACATTTCTATAGAATTTATTTTCTCCGTATTTATCGTTATAGGTTCCCTTTGTTTCCTGATAAAAGTTAAAAATAAAAACATTAAAGTCAAAATAATTTTCAAGGTAATCATACTCTGGGGATAAATTTAATCTGTGTTTAAAGTCATTAAAATCAATAAAAAAACCATTTTTTCTCTCTTCTATAATTTTTTTTGCTAAATCCTTTGATATTCCTGGTATGTCTAAAATTTCATTGTATTCAGCCTTATTTATTTTTAATTTTATAAATTCTTTTTGATATATTTCTTCAATAAGAGTTTCATTTAATTCTTCTTCTTCAATATCTTGTGCAAAAATTGAGGTAAAAATGATTAAAATTATTAAAAGGTTCTTTTTATTATAAAATCGCATAAATTTTTTAAAAAACTTGTATCATAGGACAAATTATCCAGAATAAATTTTGCCCTATCAATATGAGATTTTGCAATTTCAATAGATTTTTCAAGCCCGAAAACCTTCACATAGGTCATTTTATTTATATCCTTTTTAACCTTTTTACCCACTTTTTCTTTATCTCCTGTTAAATCAAGAATATCATCTTGTATCTGAAAAGCCATTCCCATTTCTAAGCCTATTTCTTTAAATTTTTCTACTTCTTCTTTTTTAGCATTTGCTAAAATTGCTCCTATTTCAAGACATGATGAAAAAAATTTTGCTGTTTTTTCTAAATGGATTTTTTTAAGATAATCTACATCTGGTTCCATTTTTTCTCCTTTTATGTCAAGAACCTCTCCTTCAATTACTCCTTTTGGACCAAGTGCTTTTACAAAAGAATCTAAAGCTCTTAACAATTTAAGAGGTTCTGATTTTGATTTTAAAAAAACTTCTATTCCGTAGATAAAAAGGGCATCACCTGCTAAAACTGCAATGTCCTCACCATAGACTTTATGGACAGTTGGAACCCCTCTTCTTAAATCGTCATTATCAATACAGGGTAAATCATCGTGTATTAATGTAAATGTATGAACAATTTCAATTGCACATGCAGGAGGCATTATTTCATCATCTTCTTTTCCACCGCATATTCTATAAGTTTCGTAGGTTAATATAGGTCTTATTCTTTTTCCACCTGCAAGGATAAGGTGTTGCATTGCCTCTTTCAAAGGTGAAGTAACATTTTCTAAGGAAAGGAATTTTAATAGATTTTCTTCAATCTTTTTTTTCCTTATTTCATACTCTTTTAAAAAATTTTCCATTAAATTTTAATTTTAAGTCCAAAATTAAAGGCAAAAGTTTTTAATGGATTTACAAATCTTTTCCCTTCTCCACCTATTTTCTGTATACCTGAAAGCACTCCTAAGAAAGGTGTTGTTCTTGCACCAAGGTATAGTGAGAAGAAGGGGAGATCCAAGTTACCGCCTAAACCAAATGTAACATTTGGAGGTGTAAATAGGTAAAAATCCTCATATTTTAAATATCTCCATGAGAAAACACTTCCATAATTTATGTGAAAGGGACCTGCTCCAAAGCCTGAAGATACCATGAAGTAGGCTTTACCAAAGGCATATCTTCCCTGTGTTAAATCTATTCCACCTGCAAGGTTTAAATTTATAATTAAAAGGTTTATATTTGCTCCTACATTAAGCCCTAAAAGTCCTGGAAATTTAAGTGATTTCCATAAAATTTCATGTTCACGGTTATTATAAAAAAACTCTACCGAATCAATATTTACTTGCCCTGTTATTGTTCTGTTTATAGTATCAACAGTTATGTTATTTATATCAATCAGATATTTGCTTATTCCGTCAATGTAAGAATAGAGTCCTTGAATTCCACCAGAAAGGGTGAAGGGAAAGTTATAATTAAAGGAGAATCCTGCTGTTATTAAAGGAATCTTTAATTTTGCACCGAGAACAACTCCAAATTGTGTTCCTGAAAAATCACCAGTTATTTTATCATTGAAAATTCTGTCCTTAAAGGGTCCATTTATACTTATATTTACATTCCATGGTCTTCCCAGATTATCATTAAAGGTTGAATCAATTCTTAAAGTTATACTTTGAAAATTTCCCTTTATATCATAGTTAAGATCAGCTTTTCCTGAGTATCTTTTAATATTAATTCCTGCTCCCAAGCCAATAATTCCAAATCCAATGGATGCACCTATATTAAAAGGTGAAAGTTGACTTTTTAGAGCACCATTACCATTAAAAATAAGGTTTCCGCTACCGTTTAGTTTAACATTTACAGGTATTGTTACATTTTTTGGTATATCAGGATGGTCTTCTTTTGATAAAAAATCTTTTATTTTTAAATCTAAGGAAATGTTATTTAAATAATTTAAATCAAGATTCGCTCCATATATCTCTTCATTATAGTAGGAAATTCCTAAGTCTATTAAACCAACTTTTGTTTTTGCTCCTAAAAAATCAAATCCTCCTTTATCCTCTGCTGTAAGTTTTAAGGGTATTTCATATTTTTGAATTTCAGTTCCTCCTATGGAATCAATTCCAAGAGGAATATTAAAGTCTATTTCTGTTTTAAATCCAGTGCTTCCAAATATAACAAGTTCATTTTTTGATCCAAAGTGTAAAGAGGCAGGATTCATGTTTTCTCCTATAATACCTTCTCCTTGAGATACATCCAAAAATCCTCTATGTAGAAAATAAAGGGAATTTAGAGGAGTTCTATAATAAAAATTTAAAGAAGTTTGAAGGAAAATAAAAATATGTAAAAAATTCATTTAAAAAAATAACGGAGAGGGCGGGATTTGAACCCGCGAGACCCCTTTTGGGGGCCTGCACGATTTCCAGTCGTGCCCCTTCGACCAGGCTCGGGCACCTCTCCTTTTTATTAAAAATACTATAAATTTAAATTTCTTTTCAAATATAAAGGGTATTCCTTTTTTCTTTTGCCTTGTATAATTTAATGTCAAGTTTTTTTAATATGTTTTCAATATCTTTTATTTCTTCCCAGTTAAACCTTTCTCCACCGATACTTAAAGTAGTTTTTACTTTTTTACCCTCTATAAAAAATTCTTTATTTTCAAAATATTTTCTTAAGTTTTCCATTACCTCTTTTGCTTTTTCAAAGGGTTCATCAAAAATGATAACAAATTCATCACCCCCGTATCTGAAAATAATATTTTTTGATTCTTTTAACAAATTTCTAATTTCATTTGAAAATTCTCTTAAATAATGGTCTCCCTGAATGTGACCAAAATTATCATTTATTTTTTTAAAATAATCTATATCAATCATAAAAACTGGTATATCGTCCCCTCTAAAAGTGCTTAAGATATCTTTAAGATGTTCTTCAAGATATAGAAGGTTATAAAATTTTGTGAGTGGGTCTCTGAAAGCTGCTTCTCTTAATTCATAATTTTTTAGAGAAATTTCATCGTATAACATTATTAATAGTTCTTCAATTCCTTCAAAAATTCCTTTTATTCTTTTTATTTTTGGGGGAAGCTTTTTGTTATTAATTATATAAACAATGAACTCGTAAATATATTTCTTGTAATAAAAATCAATAAGAAATGTATAAATTAAAAAAAGTGTAAAAAGAGTGAGAATAAGATAAAATAAATTAGAATTTTTAGAAAAAAACAAAAAAACCGGGAATAAAATTATAATAAGGAATTTTATGTAAATTGGCATAAAAAATTTCCTTTTTTAAAATAATAAAAATAAGATTGAGTGATTTTCAAAATTTTAAAGATATTTTTCTGATTTTATTTTAGGGAAGATAGATTTTCTTGATTAATAATTTAGGAATTTTTTTTAACGAATAATTTAAAAAATGCTTTTTTAAGGACTTAAAAATAATTCCTAAACTTTCTTTCATCCCTTTAAATTTTTCCTCTACCTCCTTATGTCTTTCCTCTGCATTTTTTCCCATAAGCTTTAAAGTTTCATCCATCTTATAAAGCATCTCACTTATTTTTTCTAACATTTTTGATTGCCTGTTTAGAATTTTTGTCTATTCATAGTTTCTGATTGCTTATTTAATGTTTCTGTCTGCTTGTTTAGTATTTCAGTATGTTTATTTAAAATTTCATTCTGTTTACTTAGCATTTCGTTTTGTTTACTTATCATTTCCTCATACATCTGCCATTACTCCAAGCAAAATAAGTTAAAACTCCTGCCAGACTAAAAAGACCATTTTTTAATTTTGTTAAATCTGTTTTCTTTCATAAAAACTTCGAAATAATCTCTGAAAAATATTTTTCTTTAATGATGACTTATCTTATAATTATAACTTTCTATAATATGGAATTGATTGAAAAAATATTTTTAGATTTATCATTGGGGGGAAATAAAGTAATTCTCGGACTTCTTGGTGGTTTAGTTATTTCCCTTTTAAATTTGTTAGGTGCTCTTTTAATTTTTTTCTTTACCAAACCCTCTCAGAAATTAATTGATACTCTTCTTGGATTTGCTGCAGGTGTTATGCTTGCAGCAAGTTTTACAAGTTTGATTTTACCTGGGATTGAGAAGGGTGGAATTATTCCTGTTCTTATTGGAATATTGTTTGGTTCTTTTATTCTTGATTTAGGTGACCATATTATACCTCATATACATCCTGTATTAGGAAAAGAAGGAGTTAAAACTGAAAGGTTAAAGGGTATATGGCTTTTTATAATTGCCATAACAATTCATAATATGCCAGAGGGTCTTGCTGTTGGAATTGGTTTTGGTTCAGGTAATATAAAGGATGCTATTATTTTGATGCTTGCCATTGGAATTCAGAATATTCCAGAAGGTTTTTCAGTTTCGGTTTCTGCACTTGAAGCTGGATTTGGTAAAAGGTTTTATGCAGCAATAACAGGAATAAGGTCGGGTTTGGTTGAGATTCCTCTTGCAATTTTTGGAGCTTGGCTTATCAGTATTGCAAAACCTATTTTGCCTTATGCCATGGGTTTTGCAGCTGGTGCCATGATTTATGTTATTAGTGATGAAATTGTGCCAGAAACCCACAGAAAAGGTCATGAAAGATTAGCAACTTTTGGAACCATTCTCGGTCTTGTTATAATGCTTTTTCTGGATGTGACCCTTAAATAATATGAAAATTTCTGATCTATTTCAGATTTCACTTTATGGTATAAAAACCCATAAATTAAGATCTGTATTAACAACTCTTGGAATTATAATAGGTGTTGGAACTGTTATATCAATGATGTCAATTATTGAGGGAATAAACGGTTATGTTTATAAAGAATTCGGAGCTGTTGGTTCAGATGTTATTTATATTCAAAAATATAAATGGAAGGTTTTTGTGGGGTCAGCAGAAAGAGAATGGTGGAAAAAATTTAAAGAATTTCCTGATTTTACAGAGGATGATTTAAAGGATATCAAAGAACTTGATTTTGTTGAAAATGCTTCCATTTCCCTTGATTTATTTAATTTAAAAGAAGCAAAATATAAAAATAAGAAACTTGAAGATTTAGATGTAATAGCAGTAACTCCTTCTTACTTTGAAGTATCAGGTTATAAAATTGAAAGTGGAAGAAAATTAAATGAAGATGATGAATTTTTTAAAAGAAATGTATGTATAATTGGAAAATATATAGAAGAAACTCTATTTGAGGAAGAAGATCCCCTGGGTAAAGAAATAAAAATAGGGAATAAGAATTTTTTAATTATTGGAGTTTTAAAAAAAAGAGGAGAAATTTTTGGACAATCACTTGATAGAATTATTATATTGCCCTTTTCAAAAGGTAAAGAATTAAAGGGAAAGCCAGTATTTGACTGGCAGGAAGTTTTTATAAGTCCTGTTATTCAGGTGAAAATAAAAAAGAATTATGAATTAAAGGAAGCAATGGAAGAATTGAGGAAGTTTTTAAGAAAAAGAAGAGCACTATTTTTCACGGATGAGGATAATTTTTCTTTAAATACGCAGGAAATGCTTCTTCAAATTTATAGGTCAATAACAGGAGGTATATTTGCAGCAATGATAGGTATTGCTTCTTTAGCCTTACTTGTTGGTGGAATTGGAATAATGAACATAATGCTTGTTTCAGTTTCTGAAAGAACAAAGGAAATAGGTATCAGAATGGCAGTTGGGGCAAAAAGAAAAGATATTTTATATCAGTTTTTGCTTGAAGCTATTTTGTTAACTTCAATTGGAGGTTTTTTAGGTCTTTTTCTCGGTGCCTTAATAGGAAAACTGGTTGATATTTTAACTCCTTTACCTTCAAGGATTCCCCCTTGGAGTATATTTATTGCTCTTTTATTTTCTATGGTTGTTGGAATATTCTTTGGAATTTATCCTGCTTCACAGGCAGCAAAAAAGGACCCCATTGAATGTTTAAGATTTGAATAGGAGGAAATTATGATTTTAATTTTACTTTTACTAAAAATTGATTCAGTTAAAATAAATCTTGATGAATTTATTAAACTTGCCTTTAAAAAAAATCCTGAAATAAAAATGGAAGAAAAGAGTGATCTTTTAAGAAATGTTGATTTTATGAATTCAATTTTTGACAATTTTCCAACAATTAGTGCTCAGGGTAGTTATTCAGATACAAGAAGGGGAATAAAAACATTTATTCCAGGAGTCCCAACCCCCATTTTTTACTCAGTTAGTAAAGGTTATACTTTTACCACATCAATAAATATACCTATTTTTTCTCCTTCAAATATTACAGGTTCTTTAAATTCATACTTTGAAAAAGAAAGAGGCAGATTATATTTAACCGAATATAAAATGAAATTTATTTATGAACTTGAATCAAAATACTTTAATGTTTTAAGAACAAGAAATATCTTAAAAGCAGTTCAAAAGAGTATTGAAAGAGCTGAAGAAAATTATAAACTTGCTGAAGAAAAATATAAAAATGGGTTAATTTCTTATTTAGATTTTATGAATATAAAAATTCAGGTTGATGATGCCTATTTAAATAAAAGTCAGGCTGAAAAAAATTTTTATGACGCCCTTTACAATTTTAACTACATAATCGGTGAGGAAAAAGATTTTCTTTACATTCCCTTAGATATTGAGATAGAAACTCTAAAATTTGAGGAAAAAGAGAAAAATCTTTTTTATCCTGTTGAATCTGAGAAACAGGTAAAAAAGGCACAGAACTTAAATTTTATTTACAGTGTTTTTTCTTTTATGCCAGAGGTTTATCTTTCTTATTACTATTCCTTTTCTGATTCATCCCTAAATTTCCTTTTTAGAAATCCTGAAAGCTCAAAAGGTCTCTATGTTACCTTTTCTTTAAGATTCTGGGATTATCCCTTTAATATTTTAAGAAATAAAATCAGAAAGGATTTTGAAAATGAAAACTTTAAGAGAATTTATCTTTTATCTAAAATTAATTATGAAAAGTCAAAAAGAGAAATAGAAATTTCAAAAAAAGCACTTGATATAGCAAAAGAAAAACTTAAAAACTCTGAGATCGGATATAAGTATGCAGAAGAGAGTTTTAAACTGGGAAAGTTATCCTCAATTGAATTAAGACAGGCTGAAGAGAATTTAAAAAATTCTGAAGTTGATTATATTAATTCTCTTTATAACTATAAACTTTCTGTATCCTTTTATCTTTATTTAACAGGAAATTTAACCTATAAAGAAGGAGAAATAAAATGAAGAAAATCTTAATAATATCCGGAATAATTCTTTTACTCATAATTTTAATTTTTCTCAATTTAAAAACTGGAAAAAAAGAAAAATTTGTTGAAATTGAAGTGGTAAAAAAGGGTTTTATATCAGAAAGTGTTAAAACTTACGGAACTATTGAAGCTTACAAACAGGTGGAAATCAGTTCTGAAGTTATAGGGAAAATAAAAAAAATTTTTTTTAAGAAAGGAGATTTTGTTAAAGTAGGTGATCTTCTATGTATTATTGATCCATCTGAATATGAAACTCAAAGAGAAAAAATAAAATTAATGTTAGAGGAGGATTTGTATAAGTTAAAAATGGCAAGAATTAATTTTGAGAGAGAAAAAAATTTATATGAAAAAAATTTAATTTCACAGAAAGAATTTGAAAATGCTGAAGCAAATCTTAAGGCAATTTCCTTTAAGGTAAAAGAAGATAGTTTTAGTTTAAAAGAAATAGAAAACAGGTTATCAAAATGTTATATAAGGTCTCCTATTGATGGAGAGGTTATTGAGGTTTATAAAAAGGAGGGAGAAATCGTTATTGCAGGGACAGTTAATAATCCAGCATCTGTTATAATGATAATTGCTGATAGGAGCAAAATGATAGTAAAATGTGAAATTGATGAGACAGAGATTCCAAAAATAAAAAGAGGGCAGAGGGTAAACATAAAAGTAGATGCATTTCCCGACACAATTTTTAGAGGTGAAGTTGCAAGAGCTTTTGGATTTGTTAGTTCTTCTTTTAGTTCTAATTTAAATAGAACTACCGAGACTCCAAAATTTCAAGTAGAAATTGATATGTTAGAAAAAAATGATTTTCTTATTCCAGGTATGAGTGCTTCCTGTGAGATTATAACAGCAGAAAAGGATAGTGCAATTACACTCCCTTATTCTGCTCTTGGTAGAGAAAAAGCTGAAAAGATTGAATCAGAAAACAGAGAGCCCAAAACTTTTGTTTTCCTTATTAAAAACTCAAAAACAAAAAAGCAATATGTTAAAACAGGTATAAAAGGGCTCACAAGAATTGAAATTGTAAAGGGACTTAGTGTTTCCGATACAGTAATAACAGGACCTGAAGATATTCTAAAAAAACTTAAGGATGGTGAAAAAGTAAAAATTAAATCAGAAAAAGAAAAGAAAAAGTCAAAGACAAAATGATTTTAATTGAACTTTTGGATATTAAGAGAATTTATATTATGGGGAAAACTTTTATTAATGCTTTAGATGGCATAACACTTAGAGTTGAAAGAGAAGAGTATATTGCAATTATGGGTCCATCAGGTTCTGGAAAAAGCACTCTTTTACATATAATTGGATTTCTTGATAGACCTACTGAAGGTAAATATATTTTTAAAAGTAAGGACATATCAAATTATTCAGAGGATGAACTTGCTGAAATAAGAAACAGGGAAGTGGGTTTTGTTTTTCAATCTTTTCATCTTATTCCGAGAATAACTGCAATAGAGAATGTTGAGTTACCTTTAATATATATGGGTCTTCCAAAAACGAAAAGAAGGGAGCTTGCTGAATATTATTTAAAAGAAGTAGGACTTTATGAAAGAAGGAATCACAGGCCTCATGAACTTTCAGGGGGAGAAATGCAAAGGGTAGCAATAGCAAGAGCACTTGTGGGAGGAGCAGAAATTTTACTTGCTGATGAACCAACAGGCAATCTTGATACAAAGTCTGGGAATGAAATTTTAGATATTTTTGACAGGTTAAATGAAAAAGGTAAAACAGTAATTGTAGTAACCCATGACCCTTTTGTATCAAAGAGAGCAAGAAGAATTATCTATTTAAGAGATGGTAAAATAGAAAGAGAAGAATTGCAATAATCTATTTTTAATTCTTACAATTTATTATGAAAATAAAGGATTTAAAAGCCTATGAGGTTCTTGATTCAAGGGGTAATCCTACCCTAAAAGTTGTATGTATCCTTGAAAATGGTGCTAAAGGTTCTGCTTTTGTTCCATCAGGGGCTTCAACAGGAACTTTTGAGGCACTTGAATTAAGGGATGGTGATAAAAAAAGGTTTCTTGGAAAAGGTGTTTTAAAAGCCATAAGTTCTGTTGAAAATGAGATTGCTCCAAGAATAAAGGATATGGAGGTTTTTGAACAGAGAAAAATTGATGAGCTTATGATAAATCTTGATGGAACAGAAAATAAATCAAGACTCGGGGCAAATGCTATTCTTGGTGTTTCTCTTGCTGTTGCAAGGGCAGCAGCTCATGTAGCAGGTGTTCCTCTTTTTAGGTACATTGGTGGCGTAAATGCCAATTTTCTACCTATACCTATGATGAATTTTATAAACGGTGGTGTTCATGCAGATAATCCAATTGATATCCAGGAGTTTATGGTAGTTCCGATTGGATTTTCTACATTTAAAGATGCATTAAGAGCAGGTTCTGAAGTTTATCACACTTTGAAAATCTTACTTAAAGAGAATGGTTTACAAACTTCAGTGGGAGATGAGGGTGGTTTTGCACCTTTTATAGAAAATACAAAGAAGGCACTTGATTTTATTCTTAAAGCAATAGAAAGGGCTGGATATAAACCAGGGAAAGAAATTTATCTTGCATTGGATGTTGCGGCTACTGAGTTGTGGAATAAGGAGGAAGGAACCTATCGTATTGAAGGTAAGAGGCTCAACTTTGATGAGTTAATGAAGTTTTATTCAGATATAATAAAGAATTATCCTATTTTTTCAATTGAAGACCCTCTTGCAGAAGAAGATTGGGAAGCATGGAAAATTTTTACCTCTGAATTTAAGGATAAAATAATGATAGTTGGTGATGATATCTTTGTAACAAATGAAAAAAGATTTTCAAAAGGAATAAAAGAAAACATAGCAAATGCCATTCTAATAAAATTAAATCAGATAGGAACTTTGACAGAAACGCTTGATGTTATAAATATGGCTAAGTCAAATAATTATAACACTGTTATTTCTCATAGATCAGGTGAAACTGAAGATACTTTTATATCAGATTTATCAGTTGGTACCAGTTCTCTTTTTATAAAGACAGGTGCAGTTGCAAGAGGGGAAAGGACCTGTAAATATAATAGATTGCTTGAAATTGAAAGTGAGTATAAGGGAATTTTCTGGGGAAAAAAGTTAACTCTGTGAAAAACAGAAATTTTATATCTTTTATCCTTTTAATGTTTCTACTATTATATTTTTTAATATTTGATAATTACGGAGTTTTAAAATACATTTCCCTTAATAATGAAATTAAAAAAGTAGAGGAAAGGAAAAATTTTATATTAGCAAAACAGATACTTTATAAGGAAAGAATTAAATTTTTAAAATCAGATCTTGGTAAAAGATTAAAAAAATACTTTTAATATGAAAAGGGAGGGGATTATGGCTAAAATATTGGATGGAAAACTTGTTTCCTCTGAATGGAGAAAAGAAATTCATAAAAAGGTTCTTGAACTTAAAGAAAAGGAGGTAATACCTTTTTTAAATGTTTTTCTTATCGGAGATAACCCGGCTTCTCTTTTGTATGTAAAAAATAAAAAACAAACTGCTGAGAAGATTGACATAAAGTGTGAAATAATACATTTTCCAGGTGATATATCTAAAGAAAAATTAAAAGAGGAAATTAAAACAAAAGGGGAAGACAAAAATATTCACGGTATAATAGTTCAACTTCCTCTGCCAAACCATCTTGACCCTGAAGAAATCGCTGAGTTTATACCACCTGAAAAAGATGTTGATGGTTTTACTCCCTATAATCTTGGAAAACTTGTTAGAGGGAATCCTATATTTATTCCTGCAACACCTTATGGAATTTTAAAAATTCTTGATTATTATAAAATATCTGTTACAGGAAAACATGTTGTAATTGTTGGAAGAAGTAACATTGTCGGAAAACCAATGGCTCTCTCTTTATTACTCAAAGGAAGAGATGCAACAGTTACAGTCTGTCATTCAAAGACTGAGAATTTGAGTAAAATAACACAGGAAGCAGATATTTTGATAGTTGCAGCAGGTGTTAAAAGATTAATTAAGAAAGATTTTGTTAGAGAGGGACAGGTTGTTATAGATGTGGGTATTCATAAGGAAGGGGATTTGTGGATAGGTGATGTAGATTTTGAAGAGGTAAAGGATATTGTTGATTATATAACACCTGTTCCCGGGGGTGTAGGACCGATGACAGTTGCTGGCTTACTTGCAAATACCTGTAAAAGTGCAGAACTCTTAACTAAAAATGGACGATATCACTAAAAGGGTAGAAGAGATTTTTGTAATTCACGATTCTTACATTAAGAAGGGAAAAACTGTTTATATAGGTTATTTTATCACACCTGATGTAAGGGAAGGATTATTTTATCTGAAAGAGAGATTAAAGGAAATAAATTATGTTCCTTCTATTTATAAATTAAAGGGAATTTATTATGCTCTTGAAGTTCATCCTGAATACAAATTAAAGACAAAGGATTTTGTTGTGCCTCTTATTTTATTTTTATTAACAGTAATAACAACAATGTTTGCTGGTTCAATGCATTATCTTGCTGATTTTGAAAAATTTTTGAAGGAATTTCCAAAATCCCTTTTATACGGTTTCCCTTTTTCCTTTGCACTTCTTTCAATTCTTTTATCCCATGAAATGGGTCATTTTTTAACAAGCAGAAAATATGGAGTTGAAGCAACTCTTCCTTATTTTATACCTGTTCCCCATCCCCTTGTGGGAACTTTTGGTGCTTTTATAAAAATGAAATCAACAATTCCTGATAAAAAAACTCTTTTAAGAATAGGAGCTGCAGGTCCATTAGCAGGAATAATAGTTTCAATTCCCTTTACTATCTGGGGTATACTCAATTCAAAAGTAGTTACAGGAAGAGGGGAAGGAGGTTTATTTCTTGGTGATCCCCTTTTATTTAAGTTTCTTTTCTCCATAATAAGAAAAGATATTCCACCTGATGCAAATGTTTTACTTCATCCTGTTGCCTTTGCTGGATGGATCGGTTTTTTTGTAACAGCAATGAACCTCTTACCCTTTTCACAGCTTGACGGTGGTCATATAATCTATGCTTTAGTTGGAGAAAAGTTTCAAATTATTCAATTTTTTCTCTTTCCCTTTTTAATTTTAATGGGATTTTTCTGGCCTGGCTGGTTTTTCTGGGGATTTTTGCTTGTTTTATTCGGGCTAAGACATCCACCACCTATAGATAATATAACACCCCTTGAAAGAAAAGATAAGATAATAGGAATTATCTGTATTGCTGTTTTTATATTAACCTTTCACCCTGTTCCTTTCAGTTTAAGAATTTAGAAAAGATGAAAAAAAACCGCAGGGTATTGTGGGAACCTGATAAAGAAATTATTGAAAATTCCAATATTAAAAAATTTATTGAGTATGTGAATAGAAGGGAAAATTTAAATTTTAAAGATTATTTTTCTCTTTATGATTTTTCAGTTCAAAACATAGAAAAATTCTGGGAGTTTTTATGGGATTATGTTTCTATAATTTATTCCCAAAAATTTTCTTATATTGTTGATGATTTAAAAAATTTCCCTGGTGCAAAATGGTTTTTGGGTGCTAAATTTAATTATGCTGAAAATTTATTAAGGTTTAAGGATGAAAAAATTTGTTTTGTAGAAATTAGAGAAAATGGCGAAAGGAAGGAGATTTCTTATAAAAAACTCTATGAACTTACTTCCCTTTTAAATTCTGCTTTAAAAAAGATAGGATTAAGAGAAGGAGATAGAGTAGCTGCCTATATGCCGAATATATACGAAACTCCACTTTTTTTACTTGCCTCTTCATCCCTTGGAGCAGTTTGGTCTTCCTGTGGAACAGAAGTTGGTATTAAAGGTGTTATTGATAGATTTTCTCAAATTGAACCGAAGATTTTATTCACTGTTGATTCTTATATTTATAAGGGAAAAAAGTATGATAATCTTGAAAGAATCAAGGAGATTTTAAATTATTTACCTTCTGTTGAAAAAGTTATTGTTGTAAATTACAAAGATAAAAAGAAGGATATTTCCTTTATCAAAAATGCAATTTATTTTCATGATTTTATTAAGGATGAAAAGTTTAAGGATATAGAATTTATTCAGGTTTCCTATGAACATCCTCTTTTTATAATGTTTTCTTCTGGAACAACAGGAAAACCTAAATGTATTGTGCAGAGTGGAATGGGTGTCTTAATAAACCATTTAAAGGAATTAATTTTACATACAGATTTAAAAAGAAGTGATGTTATAACATATATAACAAGTCCTTCCTGGATGATGTGGAACTGGTTAATGAGTTCTTTATTTGTTGGTTCAAAAATTGTTCTTTATGATGGAAATCCCCTTTACCCTGATGAGGGAAGGATGTTTGAGCTTATTGAGGAAGAGAGAATAACGATTTTTGGTTTAAGTGCTTCTTATATCAATCATCTAAAAAATAATAACTTTAGGGCAAAGGGAAAGTACAATTTAAAAACATTAAGAGAAATATCACAGACCGGGTCACCCCTGTCTGAAGAAGGATTTATATATGTTTATGAAAATATAAAAGATGATTTATGGTTAAATTCAATTTCAGGTGGAACGGATATAAACGGTTGTTTTGCTGCTGGAAGCCCTACTTTAAAAGTTCATGCAGGTGAGCTGCAGGCAAGGGCACTTGGTATGAAGGTGAGTGTTTACGATGAAAAAGGTGAACCTATCTATGATAAAGTTGGAGAACTTGTATGTGAGGCTCCTTCTCCATCTATGCCCTTATATTTCTGGGGTGATAAGGATTTCAAAAAATATAGAGAAACCTACTTTGAATTTTTTAAAAATAAAAATGTCTGGAGACACGGTGATTATGTTATATTACATTCAGAGACACAGGGTTTAACATTTCTGGGAAGATCAGATTCTACTTTAAAAATTCAGGGAGTAAAGATAGGAACTTCAGAGATTTATAATGTGGTACAAGAGATAAAAGAAATAGAGGATAGTCTTGCTGTTTCCAAAAAATATGGTGATGAGGAAAGATTGATTTTATTTGTAAAATTAAAAAAAGGTTATTCTTTGAATCAGGAATTGATTGAAAGGATAAAGAGGGAACTTAAAGAAAAGGCTTCACCAAGACATGTTCCCTTTAAGATAATTGAGGCGCCCGATATTCCCTATACCTTTAATATGAAAAAAGTTGAAATTGCAGTTAAAAATATTTTGAATGGAATTAAAATTACAAATAAAGATTCAATAATAAACCCTTCTTCTCTTAAATTTTTTGAAAAAATAAGCAAAGAAATTTAAAGTAACTATTTAAATCCAGGATAGATGATATATATTGAAAGAGCTATCCCCATTATATCCCAGATTAGATCTTTGAAACTGAAAAGTTTTTTTTTCTTCTTATCCCATATTTCTTTTCCTATTGAGGCTGTGAGGGGTATTGAAGTAGAAATGTATAATGCTTTTTCTTTTTCCAGCTTCAAAGAATAATATGATTCAAAGTATAAAAAGTTTGTTAATAATAAATTAAAGTAAAAGTGTTTAAATTTGTCTTGAGAGAAAAAATAATCACCTCTTTTTGTCCTTAAAGACTCCTGATTGGCAGAAATTAGTAAATTGAAAAATAAAAAGTTTATCATTTTATATTTTAAGAGAATTTAAAAGGCTAATTTAAAAAAAGGTTAGAATCGATATTGAAAATGAAAGTTTTTTATGATATAATAATAAATCATCGCGGGGTGGAGCAGTGGTAGCTCGTGGGGCTCATAACCCCAAGGTCGCAGGTTCAAATCCTGCCCCCGCAATTTCATTGTTTCTTCATGGCTATTCCTGAAATCACAGATAAGGATTTTGAAGAAAAAGTTTTAAAATCAACTAAACCCTGTGTTGTTGACTTCTGGGCTGAGTGGTGCCATCCATGTAAAATGATTGAGCCCTCAATGGAAGAATTATATTCTGAATATAAGGACAGGGTTAATTTTTATAAAATTAATGTGGATGATAACTCTGAAACTCCTTCAAAATTCTATGTTATGAGTATTCCAACACTGCTTTTTGTTAAAAATGGAGAAGTTGTAGATAGAATCATAGGAGCTGTTCCTAAAAGCACAATAGAAGAAAGAATTAAAGATCTTCTTTAAAATTGAATTTAGAAAAAGAAGTTGAAAGAATTTTAGAACTGGCAAGACTTCAAAAAAAAGAAAAATATCTTGAACATTTTATAAAGATTTTAGAATTTTTTAAAAAAATTGATGAGCTTGATTTAAAAGAAGAAAAACCATTTTTTTACCTTGAACATTTGCAAACAGATTTGAGAGAAGATAAAGTTTCAGATTTTAAAGATAGAGAACTTTTATTTAAAAACTCACCTCTTAAAAAAGGGAACTTTTTTGTCACAGAAAGCCCCATTGAGTAAGGTTAAGGAGATTATTTCCCTTTATCAGAATAAAAAATTATTACCCTCTGAAATAGTAAAAGAATATTTTGAAAAAGCTAAGAAAAATGAATTTAATTCCTTTATAACTTTAAATGAAAATATCTTTGAGGAGATAGAAATACTTGATAAAAAAGTAAAGGAGGGTAAAATTGAGGGAAAACTTTTTGGTATTCCCATTTCAGTAAAGGACAACATTCTTGTTAAAGGATTAAAATGCACATGTGCTTCTCGTATGCTTGAAAATTACATTGCTCCTTATGATGCCACATGTATAGAAAGAATAAAAAAGGAAAATGCCATTATAATTGGTAAAACCAATATGGATGAATTTGCTATGGGTTCTTCAAATGAATACTCCTTTTTTGGACCTGCAAGCAATCCTTTTGATAAAGAGAGAGTTCCTGGTGGTTCTTCCGGTGGCTCAGCAATTTCAGTTGCTAATAATGAATCTATTCTTTCTCTTGGTTCTGATACAGGAGGTTCAATCAGATTGCCAGCTTCCTTCTGTGGTGTTTATGGTTTAAAACCCACTTATGGAGCAGTATCAAGATATGGACTTATTGCTTTTGCTTCCTCTCTTGATCAAATAGGACCTTTTTCTAAAAATATTGAGGACCTTGAAATAATTTTTAATGTGATAAAAGGAAAAGATGAGAGGGATAAAACAAGTTTTAATTTACCTGAGGAAAAAAGGGTTTTAAAATTTCCCTTAAAAATAGGAGTTTTAAAAGACTCTTTCTCAGAAGATGTTGAAGAGGAAATTAAGATTCACCTTGATGAGTTTATAAAAATTCTTGAAAAGGAAAAAATAGCGATAGTTAAAGAATTTAAAATGGAAACCTTCCAGTATGCGATTCCTGTTTATTATATAATAGCCTGTGCAGAAGCATCATCAAATCTTGCAAGATATGATGGGGTTTTATATGGTCATAAATCAGAAAGTAAAAATTTATGGGAAATGTATGAAAAAACAAGAACAGAAGGATTTGGAGAGGAGGTAAAAAGAAGAATTTTGCTTGGAACATTTGTTTTGAGAAGCGGTTATTATGAGGAATATTATTTAAAGGCTCAGAAGATAAGAACAAAAATTCTAAAAGAATTTATGAAAAATTTTGAAAATTTTGAACTTTTACTTATGCCAGTATCACCAACTCTTCCCTTTAAAAAAGGAGAAAAACTGAAGGACCCTATAAAAATGTATCTTTCAGATATTTTTACTGTATCTATCAATCTTTCAGGTCTTCCTGCTATTGCTTTCCCTTACAGATTTTCAAAATCAGGGCTTCCAGTTGGTTTTCAGTTTGTAGGAAAGTTTTTTGATGAATACTTATTTTTTGAACTTTTAAAAAAAATAGAGAATATCTTAAATGGATGATTTTGTGATCAAAATAGGACTTGAAATTCATGTTCAATTAAAAACAGAAAGTAAAATGTTTTGTCCTTGCAAAGTAGATGTTGATTCAGAACCTAATAAAAATATTTGTCCTATATGTACTGGGCAGCCTGGTATTCTTCCTTCCCCAAATAAAAAAGCAATATACTATGCTATATTAGTATCCCGCGCTTTAAACTGCAAAATTCCGGATTTTTTATATTTCTCAAGAAAAAATTATTTTTATCCAGATCTTCCAAAGGGATATCAAATAACTCAATATGGAATCTCAACAGGTATAGGAGGAGAAGTTCCTGTACTTTTGGATAAAGAAATCAAATATTTTTCCATTGAAAGGATTAATCTTGAAGAGGAAACTGCAAAATCCTTTCATATTGAGGGAAAAGTCTATCTTGATTTCAATAGATGTGGAATCCCGCTTCTTGAAATTGTTACACCTCCAGTTTTTGATTCACCCTTTGTGGTTATTAACTTTTTAAAGTCTTTGAGAAAAATTTTAATGTATTTAAATGTTTCTGATTGTAATATGGAAAAGGGTGAGTTCAGGGTGGATACCAATGTTTCAGTGAATTTAAAAGAAAAAATTTCTGATCACAGGGTTGAACTAAAAAATTTAAATTCTTTAAGTGCAATAAAAGATGCCCTTTTTTATGAAATAGAGAGACAGAAAAATCTTCTTTTGAAAGGAGAAAAGATTGAAAGAGAAACAAGATTGTGGGATGAAGAAAAGAAAGAAACAAGGTTAATGAGAAGCAAGGAGTTTGTTGAAGATTATAGATATTTTCCAGAACCTGATATTCCTCCTTTTAAGGTAAAAGAAGAATGGCTAAAAGAAAATTTGCCCCCTCTTCCTGATTATTTTTATAAAAAACTTATTGAAGAGGGTGCAGAATTTAAAGAAATAGAAGTTATAACATCTTCACCCTTTCTTGCTGATTTTACTTTAAAAGTATTAGAGAAAATTCCCTATAAAAAGGTAAAAGGATGGATTTTAACCGAAATTTTACAACATGTGGAAAATGTGGAGGATATAAAAAGTTTACCCTTTTCTACCTCTGAGTTTATAGATTTTTTAAATAAAATATTAAAGGGAGAAATCCCAAGACACCTTGGACAGGAAATTATTAAGATTTCAATGCAAAATAATTTACCTTTAAATAAACTTATCGAAGAAAAAATAGAGATAAAAGGAAAATCTGAGATAGAAGAAGTTATAAAAGAAGTAATAGAGGAAAATGCCCATGTTGTGGAAAAGATAAAGTCAGGAAAAGTTTCAGCAATTTCTTTTCTTGTAGGAAGGGTTATGGAAAAATTGAAAGGTAAGGCTAATCCAAAAGAGGTTAAAGAATTATTAGAAAAGAGACTTCTTAATTAACTTTTATTTTTTTTATTTGCTTTATAAATTTAAATTTCATTAAAATTATAAACTGGTTCAAATCCATAAATTTATAAATATGTTATGAAGGGAGAATACGGTTTAATTCTTGGTTCATCAAGTGGTTTTGGAAAAGCAACATCCCTTTATCTTGCAGAAAAGGGAATAAATATTTTTGGTGTTCATCTTGATAGAAAAAGTACAATGCCTGAAGTTGAAAAATTAATTAAGGAGATTGAAAGTAAGGGTGTTTTTGTAAAATTTTTCAATGTTAATGCTGCGGACCATGAGAAGAGAAAAGAGGTAATCCATGAGATAGAAAAAATTCTTAAAAAGGAAAGAAAATATTTAAGAATTTTTTTGCATTCAATTGCATTTGGAACTTTGAAGCCTTACATAGGTCATAATAGGATAAAACCTCCTGATATGGAAATGACACTTGAAGTTATGGGTAATTCTCTTGTTTGGTGGGTTGTTGATCTTTTTGAAAAAGGATTGCTTGGAAAAGGTTCAAGGGTTTTTGCTATGACAAGTATGGGTTCTCAAAGGGTCTGGGAAAGTTATGGTGCTGTTTCTGCTTCAAAAGCCCTTCTTGAGTCCCATATAAGGCAGCTTGCCTTTGAACTTGCAAAATTTGGAATAACCGTGAATGCTATACAAGCGGGTATAACTGATACTCCAGCTTTAAGAAAAATTCCGGGTCATGAGAGAATGTTGAAATTTGCACAAACTTTTAATCCTTCTGGAAGAATCACAAGACCAGACGATGTTGCAAAAGCAATTTATGCACTTTCATTACCTGAAACTCAGTGGATAACGGGAAATGTGATAAGAGTTGATGGTGGAGAGGCTATAGCGGGTTAATTTTAAACCTTCATTTTTCTTCTTGCTTCTTTTAAAAGTTCAGATGCAATTATATTTTTCATTATTTCATTTGTGCCTTCATAAATCTGTGTTATTTTAGCATCCCTCATCATTTTTTCCACAGGGTACTCTTTTATATAACCGTATCCGCCAAAAATTTGAACTGCTTCAATAGTTACACTCATTGCAACATCGGAAGCGAAACATTTTGCCATTGCAGATTCCTTTTCAGGTTTTTCTCCTCTATCAATAGCTTTTGCGACCTGGTATGTAAGTGCACGGGCTGCTTCTATTTTCATAGCCATCTCAGCTAATCTATGTTGTATTGCCTGAAAACCGGAAATTGGCTGACCGAACTGTTTTCTCTGCATTGAATACTCTGCTGCTGCATCAAGAGCTGCCTGGGCAATTCCGATAGCCTGGGCTGCTACACCGGGTCGTGTATATAAAAATGTATGAGTTGCAACAAAAAGACCCTGTCCTTCTTTTCCAATCAAATTTTCTTCAGGAACAAAAACATCTTCAAAAATAACTTCACCTGTTGGGGAAGCTCTTATTCCTAATTTATCTTCTTTTTTACCAAGTTTTAACCCCTTTGTCCCCTTTTCAACAAGAAAAGCACTCATTCCTCTTGGTCCTCTTTTAGGATCAGTTAAAGCAAATACTGAATAAAAATCAGCAACATGTGCATTTGTTATAAACTGTTTTACTCCATTTATAACATATCCCCCATCTTTTTTTATTGCTGTTGTTTTTATACTTAAAGCATCACTTCCTGCTTCTGGTTCAGTTAAACAAAAGGAGGCAATTTTTCCTTTAGCAATTTCAGGTAAAACTTTTCTTTTGAGTTTTTCACTTCCAAAAAGAATAATTGGGAAAGTTCCAAGTGCGGTTCCTGCAAGAGAAAGAGCAATTCCAGCACATCCCCAGGAAAGTTCCTCAACTGCAAGACAGAGAGCAAAAATTCCCATCCCCAAACCATCATATTCAGGAGGGATAAAGACCCTGAAAAGGTCTGTTTCAGCCATTACTTTTACTATTTCATAGGGGAATTCGCCACTTTTATCATATTTATCCCTTACGGGAATTATTTTTTCTTCTGCTATTTTTCTTGCAGTTTGTTTAATCATTAATTCTTCTTCAGATAATTGATATAACATTTTTTTTAAAAAATTTTTTTAAAGGGATTTGAACCTTTCTATTTTCCAACACAAAAGTCAGAAAAAATTTTCTGTAAGATTTCATTATCAATATCTTTTCCAAGAAGTGTATTTAAATTTGAAAGGGCATTTTTTAAATGTAAACCTGTTATTTCTTCCCTTCCTTCTTTGAGTGTTTCTTTACTTTTCTCAATTTCGTAAAGAATTTCCTTTAATTTTGATTCTTCATATAGGGTGAGAGAAATTTCTGCTGATCCAGATTCTTTTTCAAACCTTTTTTCAATTTCTTTTACTAAATTTTCTAAACCAATACCTTTTAAAGCACTTATTTCAAAAACTTCATCTCCTAAATCTTTTAAAATATTTTTGTTCCATTTAATTTTTTTATCCATTTTGTTAATCACAAAAATAAAATTTTTTTCTTTCTTTAATTTTTTTATTTTTTTTAATTCCCTTTCAAGAGGTTTTTTCTGACTGTCAAAAATCCATATAATTATATCAGATTCTTCAATAATTTTTTCTGTTTTTTTTATTCCAATTTTTTCTATTTTTGAAGGTGTTTTTAATCTAAGACCTGCTGTATCGTAAATGATAGAATTTATACCCTTTATACTTATATTTTCTGAAATATAATCCCTTGTAGTACCAGGAATTTCACTTACTATAGCCCTTTCCTTTTTTATTAATTTATTAAATAGAGTTGATTTTCCTACGTTTGGTGCACCACAAATAGAAATTTTAAAACCCTCAAAAACCCTTTTTGAATTTTCAGATTCCTCTAAATATTTTTTTATCTTTTTTTCTATTTTTTCAATTTTTTTAAAAATACTTTCTTTTCGGAAAGGGGGAAGGTCTTCTTCTGGATAATTCAAATTTACTTCAATTTCTGCTGAAATTTCTTTAATATCTTCGAATAAATTTTCAAATTTTTTTCTCAAAACTCCTTCAAGTCTTTTTAGGGATATCTCAAGGGCTTTTAAGTTCTCTGATTTTACTATCTGATTTATAGCCTGAGCCTGCAATAAATCCATTTTTCCGTTTAAAACCGCCCTCATTGTAAATTCTCCTGGCTCAGCAAGTCTTGCTCCTAATTTAATTAGTATTTTCAGAATAATTTCAGGAATAATTATTCCACCATGAGTAAAAATCTCAGCCATATCCTCACCTGTGTAGCTTTTTGGTTTTTTATAATAAACCCATTGAATTTTATCAATTAATTTTTTCGTATCAGGTTCATAAATTTTACCAAGGTACATTTTTCTTTCAATATAGGGTGGAGGAGGTTTTAATATTTTGGAAAGAATTTCAAAAGTTTTTTCTCCTGAAATTCTAATAATGTTTATAGCTGAATTTTTGGATACAGAGGTAGAAATGGCGCAGATTGTATCTTCTAATCTAAACAAATTAGGTTAAAGGGGCAATAATCAGATTTTTTCTCTCGCCCCTTCCAGCAGTGTAAATTCTTATACCTTTTTCCTTCTTAAGAGCTCTTCTCACTAATTTTTCTTCTTCTTCAGTAAGGGGATCAAAAGTTATTTCCCTTTTTATTTCTTTCACTAACTTTGCTACAGCTTTAGCTTTATGAATTATAAAAGAATGTCTTTTTCTTTTATAATCGGATATATCTAACCTTACTTTCAAATCCTTATACTTTTTTCTAAAAATCTGATAAAGAATATGCTCAAGAGCCTTTAAAGTTTCTCCCTTTTTACCTATTAATAGATTATCAGACCTTCTTGTTGAAATATTTACATGTATTCTTGGAGGGTGAAAGGCAAAGTTTATTTTACCTTTATCTTTTAGTATATCAAGTAACCCATTTAAAAAATTTTCTATGAGTTTAAACTCTTCCCATTCAAGGTATACTCTGATTTTTACATTGTTTTGGTTTTCATTTAAGATTTCAATTTTAACATCCTCTCTTTTTGCACCTGTTTCATTAAGTGCCTTTTCAATTGCCTTTTCAATCGATTCAGCTTTTATTTCAATATATTTCATTTTTTAAACCTCTTTTTAATTAACATTGTTTCAAATAAACCAATTATATTATATAATAACCAGTAATATACAAGTCCAGCAGGAAAGTTTAAAAATATAATTGTAATAAAAACAGACATAAAAAGTCCAATTCTTTTTGTATCTTTATCCTGAGATGGTTGAATAATCTGCTGTAAAAGAGAGGTTAAACCCATGAGAACTGGTAACACATAATAGGGATCCTTGCTGGATAAATCCTTTATCCATAAAAATAATTCACTTCCTCTAAACATAATTTCATTTGTTAAAACTTGATATAAAGCCCAGAATACAGGTAATTGTAAGAGTAAAGGTAAACAACCTGAAAAGGGATTAACTCCCATCTCTTTATAAAGTTTTAAAATTTCTTCATTTAATTTCTTTGGATCATCTTTATAAGCTTTTTTTAGAGCATCCATTCTTGGCTTTAACTCTTCCATTTTTTTCATTGCTCTAAGTGATTTTATTGTTAAGGGAATAAATATTATTTTCATCAAAAGGGTGAAAATAAGAATTACAAGGCTAAAATGTTTAGTAATGTCATATAGAAAATTAAATGAATAGAGTATGAAAATAGTAAAAGGTTTGACAATAAAAAATCCCATGGGATAAAGTTCATGAAGCAAAAATCCCTCTTTTTTCAAAACAAAATAGTCTTTTGGTCCTATATATGTAATAAATGAGTCCCTGTTTTCATTTATTAGTTTAAAAAATTTCCCTTCCTTATATTCCTCTCCTTTTATTATTTTTTTGTAATATTCAGGTTTTATAAGGACTTGCACAAAATATTTGGTTTCACTACCTATCCATAGTGTATTTTCTCCTGCAAAGTCAATATTTAAGAAATTATTATAGTTATGTCTTTTAACTTTTCCCTTACTGTACTCAATATAATGATAAATTTTTTCATCCCCTTTATCAATTAATGGTAATGTTGAAAATAAAAAATAATTGGTATTTATAAATTTAGATTTTAATTTATAACCCTTTTCAAGGATAAATTCTTTTGAAACTTTTCCATCTGGTGAGGAAAATGATATTTTATTACTTGTAATTTCTTTAATTTCTAAAATAGAATCAAAAGGTGACACAAAATTATAAAAATTTATTTTAACATTCTCCTTGCTTATTAAGTCTCTATACTTTTTCAATATTATTTCCTTTATAATCCCACCTTTTTCAGAAAAAACAATTTTTAAATTCTCATTTTCAATAATGAAGCTTCCGCTCTCTTTTAAATTTAAAGATTTAAGTTCAGTTTTTGTAACTTTCTCTTTTAACTCTTCTTTTTTTTCCTTCGGTAAAAGTTTTAAAAGCAAAATGTTATAAATTATAAAAAATAATAACAAAAATAATATCAAGGTAAAATTTCTATTCATTTTCTGAATATTATTTTTAAATCCTCTTCAGGATAGTTTATTCCACCCTTTGAAAAGGGGTTACATCTCAAAACTCTCCATAAAGAGAGTAAAAGCCCTTTAAATATCCCATATTTTTTAACTGCCTCTTCCGCATAATAACTACATGTCGGATAAAACCTACAGGAAGGGGGAAATAAATTTGAAAAAAGTCTCACTGTTTTTATAATAAGAATAATTAAATTTCTCATTTTTCCCATATTTCTTTTATTTCTTTTTCCAATTCCGTAAATTTAGAATTAAGAATTTCACTTTTACCTATAATGACAACATCATATCCTTTAAATAGTAATTTATTTCTTCTAAAAACTTCTCTTAGGAGTCTTTTAATTCTATTCCTATCATGAGCCTTTAATTTTTCTTTTTTTACTGTAAAAGCTACTTTACCTTTACCCTTTCTATAAAAGACTAATAGCATTTTTCCCTTTTTAAATTCACCTTTTTGAAAAATTTCATTAATTTCCTCTTTTTTTAATCTCTCAGGAAGTTTAAAATTTATGGCGAAAGTCTCCATCTTCCTTTTTGTCTTCTTCTTTTTAATACTCTTCTTCCTCCTTTTGTTTTCATTCTTGCTCTGAAACCGTGTCTTCTTTTTCTTTTTATTCTACTTGGTTGATATGTCCTCTTCATTTTTAGAAAGGTTTAAAGGGGCTTTGAACCCTAAAGAAGTTTTGTTTTTAATTTAAGGTATGCTTAAAATCTTGTTATCTACTTCTTCAATTCCTCCTATATTATCGCCATTTGAGTCAAGTTTTAATCCAGCGGCATCCTTCACATTTTTGCTTATCCATAAATATACAGGCTCGTTTTTATTGGATAAAAGTGTAAGTTCAATATACGTCTTTTTATTATCATGATTTTGAAATTTTCTCATCCCAAAGGGAATTGCATCCTGAAGATAATTCCGAAAAACCTTAATAGTTCCAAAATTGATAGTGCTTGTATCCATAAGTTCATCAAACCAGAAGGTTATTATATTATTGGTCCTTGAATAATTTTCAAAAGATGGAAAATCAGTTCTTGAACTATCTGGTGCGAAAGTTGCAAATAATATTTCTACCCTGTCAATTCTATCTATTTCAGAAATACCATTATTGTTACCATCAAGGGAATTACCTGCTGTATCTTTTAAACTTGTATTTATAACAAGTTTATAAACTTTACTGTAATCAAGAGTAAAACCTTTAAAAATTATGTTTGTTCTTGATGCAGGGGTATCTACCTGGAAACGAGGTGTTCCAAGAGGAATTTCTGTATTTGTTTCATATTCATAAAGATGAAAAGCACCTTGAACTGAACTTTGATCTATATCTATTGTAAAGAATCTTACATGCACACTATCCCTTGTTCGAACCAATCCACCGAGAAGAGCTGGATTCGGTGAAATCAAATTTTGAAAAATGCTAATAAATCTGGGAGGATTGTGATCAGGATCAGGAACAAAATTTCCTCTCCTTGTCCATAATGTTCTGTAATAATAATCAAGGTTTCCTTCAGCAATTCCGTTTTCATTTCCATCAAGTGGATTTCCTGAGAGGTCTTTTGCAGAGCTTCTAATAATTACTTCATACTTGGTTGAATCAGCATAACCTACATTTGGTGAAAGTTTATAAATTAATCTATTACTTTCTTTCTCATATTTCCATGAACCTGAAGGAACCTGATTTCCTCTTCCACCAATTACTTTTATCTGAACAGATGATAAAAGGGAATTTTCATCCATTGGTTCTGAAAAATAAATAAAAATTATATCCTGTATATCAGCAAGTGTCGTATCATAATCTTCAAGGACTCTGTCCCCATCAAAGGTCTCTACTGAGAGTACTCTTGGAAGTGTATTTTCTTTTATAAACTCATTTCCAAGCTCACCTGGTTCAATTGAGAGTGATTTTCTTTTACATGAGTATATACTTAAACTAACAATCACTATTAAGCTTAAATATAAAAATTTCTTCATTTTGGGACCTCCTTTTAAAATTTAAATATTACTGAGACCTTCCAACTTGCTAAATTTGTTAAATTTGAAAAACCCATTAAATCCATTGAAAAAGTCTCTCCTATTTTATATGAAAGACCATAAGCAAAGTTAACACCTGATGTTTTGCCCTTCTGTAAATTTCTTCTTCCTGTACTTATCTGTTGAGGATCAACTACTATAGTCTCTGTTCCATCTCCTCTTACTGTTCTTGTTACCCTTGTAGAGGAATATAAGGGAGTAAAAGTTCTTTCATCTTCAGTAAATACAAAGTAAGGATTTGCACCGAGCCTGAATAAAATGTTTTTACTTAATTTCATTTCGCAGGCAACCGGTAACTCCACTCTCCTTCTTGAAAGAGAAAATTCTACTTCATCACTTCTTGAAAAAGCTATTGTAGTAATATAATCATCGGGGTCACTTAGCTCATTGTCACCATCATTAAAAGTATTAACATTCTGGAAATTTGAATCTGTTCTTAAAGTTGAGTTAAAAATGTAATTTGTGAAGAAAAAGCCAAATGCGAAAAATACTCTTTTTTCAGTATCTATAAATCCTTTAAATCTGTATCCTAAAAGAATTTGATTTCCTTTATCCTCATATTCTATTGAACCATTTGTTTCGTTTGTGATTCTATTTTCTCTTAAAGTACCTGTACCAATATCCTCTCTTAAATATATATCTTCAAGCCTCTTAAAAGGAGTATTTCCTTTTGAAATTCCTGAACTTAAAAAGGTAAAGTACAAATTGTCTTCTGATTCATAGTTTTGGTTTACGATTCTTCTTGTAAAAAATCTTATAAAATATGAACTTCCAGAAGGATTAAGGTTAAAAAAGGTTTGGTAAATTCTATCTTCTCTTGAAAGCGACCCGCCAGGATTAAAATCTGTATAAGCTCTTGTATAAATATCTTCCATAATTTTTATACTATTTATTCCATATCCAATCTGTAAACCAAGATCCGAGTTTAATATTAACTCTTTTATATACAAACCGGCACCAAACATATTATTCTGAAATGTAGAATCTCTTTTCCCTAAACCAGTCCATTCCTCTCTTTCAAGAAGTGTTCCGTTTACATTATCTCTTTCTTCTCTAAGATAATAAAGATTACCAAAGGGATTAAAAATTGGATGACCCGCTGGCTCAAAAAATTCTCCAAATTTTGAGTGAAAGAAAAATAGTCCTCCTATCATATTGCCCATTTCCCTTGCAGCTCCGAGGAAAAAGGGGTTCTCTTTTGTTTCTCTAAATGAGGATGATATTATTTTTTCGGTATGGAGAGAATCTAAACTTCCATTACCATCTGTATCATATCTTTCAGAGATGAAATTTTCTGTTTCACCTCTTCCACCTAAAAAATTTGGTTGAGGTGTTTTTAATGTTTGATGAGCGTATAGTAAAGATAAGGGGACTAAATTTCCAAGAGGTTTAAAGGTATTTTTAAAACCAAACATAAAATATGCCCCATCAATACCGGAAAAAGGCATATCATTATTTGTAGCAATATTTGAGAGTCCTGAGAATAATATATTTTTTTCAACCTCAAAGTATCTTCCTGGATCAAGTAATAAATCAAGGTCATCTTCTATAAGACCCACTGTAGATAGATATCTAAAAGATCTAAATCTATCACCTATAAAAGGTGGGTTAACCTGAGATATGAGAACTCCATATATGAGCAAAAAAGGTATATATTTTAATTTCATAAATTTAAAAATTTTTATAAGGATTAGAACCTATTTTAAAGTATCATCTATCCATTTTAGGTAATCTTCATTACCTTTTTCAATTTTAAAATAAATAATTTCGGGAACTTCATAGGGATGATTTTTTTTAATGAAATTTTCAAGTTCCCTAAATTTTTCCTCTTTTGTTTTTATGATAAGAAGGTATTCTTCTTCCTCTTCAATTTTATCCTTCCATTCAAAAATGGAATTTACTTTAAAATAATTAACACATGCTGCAAGTTTATTTTCAATAATTTTTCTTGAAATTTCATAGGCTTTATCTTTTCCTTGAGTTGTACAAAAAACTATTATATACATTTTTTGATTTCTTCTATGCACCGCCCGGGAGTCGAACCCGGAACCCTCGGATTAAGAATCCGATGCTCTGCCTGTTGAGCTAGCGGTGCTTTTAATAAATTTTAAAAAAAGACCCTATAAAAAAACAAACCCCAGGGATAATAATCCCTGGGGCAGGAGGGGGTATGGGGTCCTCATCTTTTCCTACCCTTAACCTATTACATGGGGTATTATTTATAATATCAAAAAAAAATTAAAATTTCAAGTTCCTAATTATTTTTTTCTGAAAAATCCAAAAAAACCTTTGTCCTTTTTCTCTTCTTCTTTTTCTTTTTTCTCTGTTTCAAATTTTTCTTTTTTTTCTTCTATCTTTTTTATTCTTACAAGACCTAATCCTATTAAACCGAATAGAATTTTTGCTGTTTCAATTTCACCCATTCTTAAAATATTTGCGAGTTCTTTAATATTTCTTTTTCCATCAATTTGGGAAAGAACCCTCCATTCATCGGCATTTAAATTAATCACCTCAATATCTGTATTTGGGTTAGGTTCAAGTTCAAAAACTGTTTCAAGAGAAGGTATAACCTTTTTTATCCTGTTCCATTCATCAATTTTTCTTGCAGCTTCCATTATCATTGTTGGAATTGGTATATTTAATGTTTTTTTGTCAGTCTTCTGTCCGATTTCAAATCTGAATTTACCCTTATCCCATTCAAAAATTTTTGCTATAGCAAGGTCATCGGTTTCACCTCCACATTCTGCATGAACTACTATGGAATTCTCAATAAAAATTTTTGCCTTTTCACCTGAAGGATGTTCAATAATTAAAGTTCCATCCTTCCTTCCCATTTGAATTATCTGTAAAATATCTGTTAATTCAAAATCTTCAAGTGTTCCTTCAAGTGCCATTTTAAACCTCTCTGTATATTCCTATTTTAAGATACTTTTCCCTTCTTTTATTTTTCAATTCCAAAATTGTCTCTTTTTTCATTTCCTCAACATCTTTTAAAATTTTTTGCCTTACAATCCTATAAACATATTGAGGATCCTTATGAGCCCCACCAAGAGGTTCATCAATTATATCATCTATAATACCAAATTCTTTTAAATCTTGTGAGGTAAGCCTTAAATACTTAGCTGCCTTTTCTGCTTTTGAAGAATCCCTAAACAAAATTGCAGCACAACCTTCAGGTGAAATAACAGAATAAATGGAATATTTAAGTGCATAAACCCTGTCTCCAACTCCTATAGCAAGGGCACCACCTGAACCTCCTTCACCAATTATAAAGGTTATTATTGGAACATTAAGATCAATCATTTTATAAATACTTTGTGAAATAATCCATGCCTGCCCCCTTTCCTCTGCTCCTATTCCAGGGTAAGCACCGGGTGTATCAACAAGTGTTACTACAGGTATATTGAATTTTTCAGCAAGGTTAAAAGCTCTTATTGCTTTTCTGTAACCTTCAGGATTTGGCATACCAAAATTTCTTTTAATCTTTTCTCTTGTATCTCTTCCTTTCTCTTCACCAACTATAACAAAGGAAAATTTTTCAAGTTTCCCTATACCAGCAATTATTGCTGGATCATCTGAAAAAGCCCTATCACCATGTATTTCAAAAAAATCTTCAAATACATTTTTAATATAATCAATAGAATGTGGTCTTTCAGGATGCCTTGCAATCTGAGTTATATTCCATGGACTTAAATTCCTGTAAACGTTCTCCATTACTTTACTAAGTTTTTTTTCTAACCTTTCAATTTCTTCAAGAAGTTCTGGTCTTGATTTAGAGAGCTCCCTTAATTCCTTTATTTTTACTTCAAGTTCGTATACAGGTTTTTCAAATTCAAGCATATCAAAAGTTTATTTTTAAGCTAAAAGAATTTATATCTTCAAATTTATCTGAAGGTCTATAGGAATAAACAAAATTCACAAATTTTTTTATTTTCAATTCAAATCCAGTTCCAAAATTAGAAATATCATCCTTTTTACCAATTCCTAAAAATAATTTTATAAAATTTTTTAAATCTTTTTCCACAGAAATATGGTATCCATTATAAAAGTTTTTATTTCCCCACAAACCCTTTCTATAGGTAATATTTAATTCTAAATCAAATTTTTTTGAATAATTAATAATTTTAACATCAGAATAAGTTGGAATCCTTATATACTCTTCACTGTAAGAGGGTTTTGTTCCAAGATTATTTAAGGATATTTCAATTTTTGGATTTTTTAAAATATTTATAAATAAGTTAAAATTCAGAGTAAAATTTTCTGCATTACTATTTAAAAATTTTTCCTCATTGTAAAAAATGGAAATAAAAAAGGGAAAATTTTTTGAAAAGAAAAAACTTTTAGTAAATCCAAGAGATATACCAAAAGGATTATAAGTTAGAAGAGGTTCTTTTGAGGGAAATTCATAAAATTCAAACTTACCGTAGTCAAAAAATTTAAAAGTTAATATTAATTTCAAGCTTTCATAATAAATACTGATTTTGTTGATTTTAGAACCTGCAATCCATTTAAGGTAATTAAAATTAATGTAGGATTTTCTTTCTAAAAAATCTAATAAATTTTTTCTTTTATATTCAAAAAAATTTTTTTCAAAAATAAAATAAGGCTCATCCTTTAACATAATATCTTCGTAAGGCGAGTAGGGGAGGAATAAATGCTGGAAACCGAAAGATGATATATATGTGAATAGCAATAATTTTAAAATCAAGAAAGTTCCTCCTTTATGTAGTAAATTAAAAGTTTCTTTGTTCTCAAAAGGTCTCTTATATCAAGAAGTTCATTTGGTGAATGCATATATCTTAGAGGAATTGAAACAAGACCAGATGGAACACCACCATCCCTTACAAAGAAATTGTCAAGATCAGTCCCGGTATAACTTTCTATTACTTCAATTTGAAAAGGAATTTCCTCTTTTTTAGCTATTTTTATAAGTTTTTCAGAGATTTTTCCTGTTATAAAAGGACCTTTTGCTATTACAGGTCCTTTATTGAGTTCAATCTCTGTATCTTCATCCAATTTAGCTCTTGCAAAAGTTACATCCAGACATATTGCTTCATGTGGCTCAAATTTTTTTGTAATCAGAGAGGCTCCCAATCCACTTATTTCCTCCTGAACAGAAAAATACAAAATAATTTCTCCTTTAAAATTCATATCCTTTAATTCCCTGGCTAAATCAAGAAGAACACTTGCAGAAGCCCTATTATCAAAAGATCTTCCTGCACAAATATTTTCACTCAATTCTTTAAATTCTGATGAAAACAAAACAGGTTCACCAGGTTTTACAGCGGTTTCTTCTGGAGTCAAAAGTCCCAAATCTATGTATAGATAATCCTTTTTGTCTTTTTCTTTTATATGAGGAGGTGTCATTCCAATTATTCCCTTAAATTTCCCTTTTTCTGTAATTAGAATTACTTCCTTACCTTTTAAAATCTTTTTATCAGCCATCCTTGTATCTATTAGGATATAGTTTTTGTCAATTTTAGTTACATAAAGCAGAATCTGGTCAATATGTGCTGTTAATAGAAGCTTTTTACCATTTTCCTTTTTAAGTCTTCCTGCAACATTTCCAAAATAATCAATTTCTGTTATAAATCCATTTTCTTTAAGGTATTTTTCTATAAATAAGGAAAGTTCTCTTTCTCTACCACTTGGAGCATCAAATTTTGTAAGTTCCTTTAGTAAATTTTTAATATCCTTCATTTCAAAAGTTCTTCGATTAAAAATTCAAACTCCTTTTCATCTTTAAATATAAACTCAATTTTTCCTTTTTTTCCTTTATAATGAATTTTTACCTCAACTCCCCATTTTTTTCTTAAAAGCTCTTCTTCTTTTGAAAAATCTATTTTTATTTTTTTACTTAATTTTTTTTCAATTTCTCTAACTGGAATTTTTTTTCTTATTATTTCTTCTGCAAGTTTTATCATCTCTTCTTCATCCTTTAAACTCAAAAGGACTCTTGCATGTCCTTCTGAGAGTTCTCCTTTTTCTATATTTTCCTTTATCACAGAAGGAAGTTTAAGTAGTCTTAAAAGGTTAGTTACATATACTCTTGATTTTCCAATTTTTTTTGCCACTTCTTCATGAGTTAAGTTAAAATCATCAATTAGTCTTTTAATTGCAATAGCCTCTTCAATGGGATTTAGATTTTCTCTTTGTATGTTTTCAATTATAGAAATTTCAGCTGCTTCAGTATCACTTACTTCTTTAACTATACATGGAATTTCCATTAATCCTGCCTCTTTCGCAGCAAGAAATCTTCTGTGTCCTGCTATTATTTCATATCCCTCATTGATAGGTCTTACAATCACTGGTTCAATTATTCCCTTTTCCTTTATTGACTCCACAAGATCCTTTAGAGTTTCAGGTGTTATTTTTCTTCTCATCTGAAATTTTGATTCTTTAATATTTATAATAGGGATTTTTATTATTTCTTCCCGCTTTGAAAGAAGTTCATTCAAGGTGCGACCCAAGGGGTTCCTTTTCTCTTTCAAGTTTTAGCACCTCCTTTGCAAAATTTAAATAGCTTTCTGCACCTATTGAATTTCTATCATATTCAAAAATTGTTTTCCCAAAAGAGGGAGCTTCTGCCAATCTCACATTTCTTGGTATTACTGTTTTAAAAACTTTGTCACCGAAAGAGTTTCTTAGTTCTTTTTCAATATGTTTTGAAAGTAAAAGTCTTGAATCATACATTGTTATAATAAAACCCATTACTGAAATAAGAGGGTTATAATTTGCCTTTACATATTTTATAGTACTTAGAAGGGAGACAAGCCCTTCCAGAGCAAAATATTCACTTTGAACAGGTATTATAACTTTATCACTTATTGATAAGGCAAATATAGATAGATCCCCAAGTGAGGGAGGTGTATCTATGAAAACATAATCAAAATCAAAAGATTTAAGTGATTTATGGAAACTTTTTGCTTTTTCTTTTTCAAAGATTAAACTATTTTTACCAGTCGATGGAAGAATAAAGAGATTATTTCTTTCTATTATTATATCCTCAATTTTCCCCCCCTCATTTAAAATTTCAAATATTCCCTTTTTAAAATTTTTTAATCCAAGTCCACTTGTTAAATTTGCCTGAATATCAAAATCTATTAAAAGAACTTTCTTTTTTAAAATAGATAAAGCACTTCCCAAATTTATACATGTAGTTGTCTTACCAACTCCTCCTTTCTGATTACACAGTGATATTATTTTCACTCTTCCTCCCTTAACATTGGTATTTTGATTTTCTTTTCCTTTGCTATTTTAATTGCTGTTTCATAACCTGCATCTGCATGTCTTACAATACCCAACCCTGGATCATTTGTTAAAACTCTCTCCAGTTTTTGATCTGAAAGTTTTGAACCATCTGCAACAATTACCTGTCCTGCATGAATAGAGTAACCTATTCCAACTCCTCCTCCATGATGAAGGGAAACCCATGAGGCACCTGAAGCTGTATTTAAAAGTGCATTTAAAACAGGCCAATCAGCAATAGCATCTGAACCGTCTTTCATTCCTTCTGTTTCTCTATTGGGTGAAGCAACAGAACCAGCATCAAGGTGATCCCTTCCTATTACTATAGGAGCTTTTAATTTTCCGTCCCTGACAAGTTTGTTAAAAAGAAGACCAGCTTTATCCCTTTCACCGTAACCAAGCCAGCAAATTCTTGCTGGTAATCCCTGAAAAGGCACTTTTTCCTCTGCTAATTTTATCCATCTTCTTAATGATTCATTTTCAGGAAAAAGTTTAAGAACCTCTCTATCTGTCAAATATATATCTTCTGGGTCACCTGATAGTGCAACCCATCTAAAGGGTCCCTTTCCTTCGCAGAATAATGGTCTTATATATTCAAGAACAAAACCAGGAACTTTAAAAGCATCCTCAACTCCTGCCTCTTTTGCTCTTCCTCTTATGTTGTTTCCATAATCAAAGGCAACTGCCCCTTGCTTTTGCATTTCAAGAATTGCTTCCATGTGCCTTGCAATTGATTCATAAGACCTTTTTAAATATTCCTCTGGATTCTTTCTTCTCAATTCAAGAGCTTCTTCTAAAGTCATTCTTCCAGGAACATAACCATTTAATGGGTCATGTGCTGAAGTCTGATCAGTTACCACATCAGGGATTATTCCCCTTCTTACAAGTTCAGGATGAATGTCTGAAGCATTCCCAACAAGTCCAATTGACCTTGGAATTTTTTTCTTTATTGCTTCATCCACAAGTTTTAAGGCTTCATCAAGATTATAAACCATAAATTCACAGAACCCCTGTTTTAACCTTCTTTCAATTTTCTTAGGTTCAACTTCTACATCAAGAATAACTCCCTCATTCATTGTTACTGCAAGTGGTTGAGCACCCGACATACCACCCATACCAGCAGTTAAAACAAATTTCCCCCTTAGAGAAGAACCAAAATGTTTTCTTGCACAGGCTGCAAATGTTTCATAGGTACCCTGAATTATTCCCTGAGTTCCTATATATATCCAGGAACCTGCTGTCATCTGACCGAACATTATTAAACCTTTTGCTTCAAGCATTGCAAAATAATCCTCTCTTGCCCATTTTGGAACAAGAAGGGAATTAGCAATTAAAACTCTTGGAGCCCATTCATGTGTTTTAAAAACTCCAACCGGTTTTCCTGATTGAATTAAAAGGGTTTCATCATTTTCAAGTTCTAAAAGTTCCCTTACAATCATATTAAAGGATTCCCAGTTTCTTGCAGCTTTTCCTGTTCCTCCATAAACAATTAATTTTTCAGGATTTTCTGCAACTTCCGGGTCAACATTGTTCATAAGCATTCTTATAGCAGCTTCCTGTACCCAGTCTTTTGCATTTAGTTTATCTCCTCTTGGAGCTCTAATTTTTCCAGGTTCCATTTTGAATAATTCAATTATTTTTTTCTTCATTTTAAGGCAAATTTTAAATAAGGGCTTTGGACCCTTCCCTTATTATTATAAAGAAAATTTAATAATGATTTCTTTAATTAAAACACTCCTGCCATTTCTTTTAAAACTTTTATTCTTTTCTCTATAGGTGGGTGAGTTGACATAAGGTCAGCAAAAAAATTCTCCATTTCACCAAATTTTGATTTTAAAGGATTAACTATACACATATGGGAAACTCCTTTCATTTTCCATTGAAAGGGGTTTTGTAAAGAGGCAATTTTTTCAAGGGCTTTCGCAAGAGAAAGAGGGTTCCTTGTTAGTTCAGCAGAACTCGCATCTGCTAAATATTCCCTTGACCTTGATATAGAAAAAAATACAAGCCTTGCAAATAAGGGTCCAAGAATTGAAAGAATCAAAAGAAGAATAAGGAGTATAAGAGTAATTGTCCCTCCCTTTAAACCTATTCTACTTCTGGTTTCTCTTCTTTTTGAGGTTCTACTATCAGTAAAAAATTGATATCTCAAAAAACGATTTGCAAGATCAGATAACAAAAGGATTACACCAACAAGTGTGGCAGCTACGGTCATAACAAGAATATCTCTGTTTCTTATATGAGCCATTTCATGACCTATTACTCCTTGCAGTTCTTCTCTGTTAAGAAGATTAAGTAACCCTTTTGTTACTACAATAGAGGAGTTTTCAGGATTCTTTCCTGTTGCAAAGGCATTAGGAATATCTGTATCAAGAATGTAGACTTTTGGCATGGGAAGTCCAGAGGCAATTTTCATTTCCTCCACTACATTTAAAAGCATTTTTTCCTTCAAATCATTTAAGTTTAGTTTTCTGACTCCTATAGTTTTTAAAAGGATTTTGTCTCCAAAATTATAGGAAATATAGGAATTTATAGAAGATAAAAGAAAGGCAAAAATTGTAAAAAAGGGAATTTTTGAATAATCAGGAAAACCGGCATAAAAAAAATCTATTAGAAATCCAAAAAAAGTAGCAAAGAAGATAAATAAAAATATTAAAATTTTAGTTTTCCTTATGTTTTTTTCCTGTATATCATAAAAACTTTTTCCCATTTTAATTAAAATTCAAGATTCACTCTCGGTGCCTCCTTTTCTTCTCCTTTAATTTCAAAGAAATCATAGGGTTTAAAATTGAAAATTCCTGCAATTATATTATTGGGGAAAACCTGAATTTCTGTGTTATACCTCATAACAGAATCATTAAAATGCTGTCTTGCAAAGGCAATATTATTTTCTGTATGTGTTAATTCTTCTTGGAGTTTTAAAACATTTTCATTTGCCTTTAATTCAGGATAATTTTCAAAAAGTGCAAAAAGTCTTGTTAGAACACCCCCAAGTTCTCCTTCTGCTTCCGCTATTTTTCTTATATCTCCTGTTCCTGATGCTGAAACAGCTTTTGCTCTTGCCTCTATAACCTTCTGAAGGGTTTCCTGTTCATACTTCATATAACCTTTAACAGCATTAACAAGATTAGGTATCAAGTCGTGTCTTCTTTTTAATTGAACATCAATTTGAGACCAAGCATTTTGAACTCTCAGTTTAAGCTTTACAAGGTTGTTATAAATTCCTATGAAGAAGAAAACAAAAAATATTAAAACTATTAAAAAAATTATAAAGGGAAACACTCTATTTACCTCCTTTTAAAAAGTGTTAGAACCTCTTTTATTTTACAATCTCTGGTTTGAAAAATTCAAGGAAAATTTAATATTATTAAATATTAAACTAGTTTTAAAAAAGGAGAAAAAATTGGGTTTTGATATTGAAACCTTGGAAAAAATTCTGGTTTTACAAGAAGTTGACAGGGTTATTTTTTCCTATAAGGATAGGTTAAAAAAATTACCCTCTATAATTGAAAAGAAAAAAAAGGAAATATCTGAAATAGAGGGAAGGATTAAAAAAGAAGAAGAAGAAATAAAAATAATGGAAAAGGAAATTAAGGGTTTATATCTTGATCTTGAGGATATAGAAGAAAATATTAAAAAATTTGAAAGGGATCTGTTTTCAGTTAAAACTAACGAAGAGTATAGAGCTCTCCAGAGTGAAATTGAATTTTCAAAAAGAAGAAAAATGGAGCTTGAAGAAGAAATTTTACAAAGGGAAGAAAAATTGGAACAGAAGAAAAAATTATTTATTGATTTTAAAAATAAAGTAAAAAATGAAGTTGAGAAAGAAAAGGAAAATTTAAGAAAACTGGAAGAAGAATTAACAGAAATTCCAAAGAAAATTGAAGAAGCTGAAGATTTAAGATTGAGAAAAAAAATATTGATTGATAAAAAAGTCCTTGAAGTTTACGAGAGAATTTTAAGTGGAAGGGGTTATCCTGCTGTTTGTGAAGTTGAGATAAAGGATGAGGGAAATGATAAAAAGTTTTATTGTTCAGGATGCAGTTCTCAGATCCCATTTTTCACTATTGATGAGATGATGAGAAAAGGGGAAACAGGAGTTTGTCATTATTGTGGAAGGATAATTTACATTAAAAAGGACAAATTATGAAAAAATTATGGGCACCCTGGAGAATCCAATATATAAAAACCCTTGAAAAAGAAAAAGGGTGTATTTTCTGTATTAAACCAAAAGAAAAAAGAGACGAAGAAAATTTTATTTTAAAAAGGGGAAAAAAGTGTTTTATAATTCTTAACAAATTTCCTTACAATTCAGGTCACCTTATGATAGCTCCTTACAGACATACAGGTAAGATTGAAAATTTGAAGGATGAGGAAAGCCTGGAAATTTTTAACTTTTTAAAACTCTCAATAAAAGCTTTAAAAAAGTCAATTAAACCACATGGTTTTAATATAGGAATAAATATTGGGAAAATAGCAGGTGCAGGCTACCCAGGTCATGTTCATCTTCATGTTGTTCCAAGATGGGGTGGAGATACAAATTTTATGCCAGTGATAGGTGAAACTAAGATAATTCCAGAAGAGATAGAGAGAACCTTTAAAATTCTTTATCCTTTTTTTAATGAAGAAAATAAAGGATAGATTAATAAGTATCATAAAAAATTTCAAAGGAAAAAAAATCAAAGTAATAGGTGATATAATTCTGGATGAATATATTTTTGGTGATGTCGATAGAATTTCACCAGAAGCTCCTGTTCCTGTAGTCCTTGTAAAGAGTAAAAAGTATAATCTCGGAGGAGCTGCAAATGTTGCATGGAATATAAAAGCTCTTAAGGGAGAACCAGAACTTTTTGGTGTTATTGGAGATGATTATTCTTCAAAAATTCTTCTTGATATAATGGAAGAAAAAGGTATTAAAAAAGATGGAATTATTAAGGTGAATTCAAGACCCACTACAAGAAAAACAAGAGTGATAGGACAAAATCAGCAGATAGTTAGAATTGATGAGGAAATAACTGAACCTATAAAAGTTTCTCAAAGGAAAAGAATAATTGAGAAAATTCTGGAAAATGATAATTTTTCTGCTTTTATTTTTGAAGATTATGAAAAAGGAACAATTACAAGGGAATTGATAAGTGAAATAAAAAAAAGAAATAAAGGGAAAATTTTAACCTGTGATCCCAAAAAACATAATTTTAATTTTTACAAAAATATCACAGTCTTAAAACCAAACAGAAAAGAATTAGAATTTGTTTCTAAAAGAGAACTAAAAAATGAAAATGATATGGTAAAAGAAATTGATAAACTTTCAAGAAAACTATCTATTCCAATAATACTTTTAACTCTTGGTGAAAAAGGAATGATTTTAAAATTTGATAATAATATATATAAAATTCCTTCCCTTGAGGTTGAAGTTTATGATGTTACAGGTGCTGGTGATACTGTTATAGCATCTTACACACTTTCCCTTCTTTCAGGGGCTAATCCACTTGAGGCTGCCATAATATCAACGATAGCTGCTGGTATTGAAGTTACAAAACTTGGTGCTTCTGCTGTATTCCCTGAAGAATTAATTGAAATGGTTGAAAAAAAATCAGATGAGATTTTTGAAGGAACGAAAAAAATAAGATGAAAATTTTAATTATAGAAGATGATGAGATTCAAGGTAGAAATTTAGAATCAATTTTAAGAGAAAAGGGGTTTAAGGTTAAATTTGTGAAGGATGTTCCAAATGCCCTTTATTTTTTCAGAAGGGGTTATAAAACTATTTTACTTGACCTTAAAATGCCTGAAATAGATGGAATTGAACTAATGAAAAAGATGAAAAAAGAAGGGGAAGGAAAATTTTTAATTATTACTGCTCATGGAACAATTGAGTCAGCTGTTAATGCTTTAAAAGAAGGTGCTCTTGATTATTTAACAAAGCCTCTTGATATAGAAAAACTCATTAATATATTAAAACAGCTTGAAGAAAGAGAAAAACTTGAGGATGAGTTAGAGTATTTAAGAGAAGAGATCAAAAAATTTAAAGGGGAAGAATTTATCATTGTCAATGAGAATGTGAAAAAAATATTTATTGATGCTGAAAAAGTAGCAGAAACAGATGCTACTATTTTAATAAGAGGGGAAAGTGGAGTTGGAAAGGAAGTTCTTGCAAAATATATACATAAAAAAAGTGGTAGAAAAGGAAATTTTGTTGCAATATCTTGCACTGCCATACCTTCTGAACTTCTTGAGGCAGAACTTTTTGGGTATGAAAAAGGTGCTTTTACAGGTGCAGAAAAGTCTAAAAAAGGAAAATTTGAACTGGCAGATGAAGGGACTTTATTTCTTGATGAAATCGGTGATTTACCTTTAAATCTTCAAGCAAAATTGTTAAGATTTTTGCAGGAAAAACAGATTGAAAGACTCGGTTCTCTTGAAAGAGTAGATATTAACACAAGAATTATCTGTGCAACAAATAAAGACCTTGAAAAAATGGTGAGGGAAAAACTCTTTAGGGAAGATTTATATTACCGAATAAATGTTATAAGTTTTTATATACCTCCTTTAAGGGAAAGAAAAGATGAGATTTTACCTTTGATGGAATATTATCTTGAAAAATTTTCTGAAAAGTATCATTTAAAAAAACCAATTCTTTCTGATAAAATAAAAAGGAAATTTATGAATTATTCTTTTCCAGGTAATGTAAGAGAACTTATAAATTTAGCAGAAAGGCTTGTTTTGTTAAGACAGGGTGAAGTTATAGAATATATACCTGAAATAGAAAAAGAAGAGGATTATGATACTTTAAATCTTTACGAATTAGAAAAGAGACATATTGAAAAGGTTTTGAAGATGACAAAAGGTAAATTGAGTAAGGCTGCAGAATTGCTGGGTGTTCACAGGAATACTCTTAGGGAAAAATTAAAAAAATATGGGATAAAGTTTGAGGAAAATTAGATGAAAATTTATATAAAATTGTTTAATTTTTTTAAATCTCACTTGATAATTTTATTTCTCACAATTTTAACAACAATTTTATTTTCTCTTGTAAATGGAATTTCCCTTACAATGATTCCTCCCTTTTTACATATAATATTTGGTGGAGAAATAAAATCACAGAGTTTTTTTATAGATAGATTTTTATATTTAGTTGAAAAGCTTCTTATTGCCGATAGTAAAATTGAGTCAATTAAGAGATTATGTTTTTTTCTAATTATAATATTTGGGATTAAATCACTTTTTGGATATTTATCAAAATTTTTGTCATTTATGTTTCAAGAGATAATTTCAAGAGATTTAAGAAACGCACTTTTTTCCAAGTTTTTGAATTTACCACTTTTATACTTTTCAAAAGAAAAAACAGGTTCCCTTGTTTCAAGATTTACTCATGATTTAACCATTGTTAGATATGCCTTATCAGAGGGATTAATTCAGTTTTTAAGAGAGTTTATGAATGTTTTAGTTTACCTTATTGTTGCCTTTTGGGCTTCTCCCTTACTTACTTTAATTTCCTTTATTATTTTGCCTTTTGCCTTTATTTTTATACAGGTTTCCTCAAAAGTTTTAAGGAGAAGAGCAAAAAGGGCACAGGAGAGAATGGGTGAAATTGGTTCAAGGGCTCAAGAAATTCTCATGAATTTAAAGATTGTAAAGTCTTTTGTTAGAAAAAAAGATGAAATAGAAAAGTTTAAAAATGAAACTGATAAGTTTTATAGAGCCCATTTAAAATATGAAAATCTTTCAATATTAACTCCCCATCTAACAGAATTTGTTGGCGCAATAATGGCTTCTTTTTTGCTATACCTCGGAGGCGTTTTTATTTTTAGATACAGCCTTTTAACACCTGATAAATTTTTTGTTTTTTTAGCTTCGGCACTTTCAATGCTTCAACCTCTAAAAGGTTTAACACTTTCTTATTCAAATTTGCAGCAGGGAATAACAGCTCTTGAAAGAACTTTCAACATACTGAAAGAAAAAGAAGAAAAAGGGGGCTCCATACAATTTAAAAAGTTAGAAAGAGGAATAGAATTTAAAAATGTGTCGTTTTTTTATGAAAAAGAAAGGTGGGTTTTGAGAAATATAAATTTATTTCTTGAAAAGGGTAAAGTTTATGCTTTTGTTGGACCATCAGGAGCAGGGAAATCAACTCTTTTATCCCTTTTATTAAGATTTTATGATCCTCAGGAGGGTGAAATTTTCATAGATGGAATAAACCTTAAAAATTTTGACCTTGATTCTTTAAGGAGTAAAATTGGTTTTGTTAGTCAAGAACCCAAGTTATTTTCAGGAACTGTAAAAGAAAACATACTCTATGGGAATCCTGATGCTAAGGAAGAAGACCTTGAAAGAGCAATAAAATTTGCTGCTTTGGAGGAATTGACATCAAGATTACCTCAGGGCTTAAATACTGATATAAAAGAACTTGGAAAAGCTCTTTCAGGTGGTGAAAAACAGAGGATATCAATAGCGAGAGTTTTTATTAAGAATCCTGAAATTTTAATTCTTGATGAATTTACATCACAGCTTGATGCTCGTTCTGAACATTTTGTAAGAGAGGCCATTTATAATCTCTTCAAAGAAAGAACAAGTCTTGTAATTGCTCACAGATTATCAACTGTTTTAAAGGCAGATGAAATTATTTTAATGGATCAGGGAAGGATTATTGATAGGGGAAAACATGATGATTTGTTAAAAAGGTCTGAACTTTATTCAAAACTATACAGACTTCAATTTGAAAAAGTTTGAGTATTTATTTAACTTCCCCATCTATTATTACTTTTTCAATTTTTTTGTTCTTTAAAATAACAATATCAGCAAAGTAATTTTCTTTAATTTTTCCTAAACAATTTTCATCGAATGATAAAAAGGCGCTACCCTGTGTATAAATTTTTAAAGCCTCATAGAAATCAATTCTTTCTTTTTTAGAAGGATGGTTAATAGCACCCTCAATTCCGTAAAGGGGTGAAAGGGGCATACAGTCTGAACCAAATCCAACTTTTATTTTCTTTTCAATTATTGTTTTTATAGGATTCATTTTATAAATCCATTCTTTACCTAATTTTTCCTCATACATTCCCCCTTCAAACTGCCAGTTCTTTATAAAGTTGGGTTGAATTGAAAGTGTAAATCCCATTTTTTTTATTTCATTTAAACTTTTCTCATCAATCATTTCCGCATGTTCTATTCTATGTCTTAAATCTGTTTTTTTTATGATTTCTTTACTCCAATTGATAACATTTTTTATAGCTCTATCACCAATTGCATGGATTGCAAGTTGTAAGTTTTTATCCTCACATATTTTTAGTATTTTTTGAAATTCTTTTTTTGAAATTAGCATCTGCCCACTTTTTCTATCTCCCCTGTAATTAAAACTTAACTTTGCTTTTTTTGAACCTATGGAACCATCTGTAAAAATTTTAATTCCACAGAATTTAAAATAATCGTCTCCAAATCCCTTTAATATTCCTATTTTTTCAATTTCCTTAATTAAGTTGTAAGGTGCGTAATACCTGATTCTGATTTTTAATTTATTTTTTTCCTTTAATTTAAGAAAATAAAAAAATCCTTTTCTTCCTACCATTTCGTGGCTCGTAGTTATTCCATTTCTAATTGCCTTTTCAATTGCTATTTCAAGGGAATTTAAAAAGATTTCTTCAGGTATTGGTAGTAAGGAAAAAATCCTTAATGGCACAAATTCCTTCATTATCCCTGTTTCTTTTTCAACTCCTTTAAAATTCTTAAATTTTTCAAGACCTCTTGTATTAGTAACTGCAAGATGTCCGCATATTCTTCTGAAAATAACGGGTTTATCCTTTGAAATTTTATCAAGCTCTTTTTTTGTTGGAAGTTTTTTTTCTTTCCATTTTGATTCGTCAAAGTTGAGTGCTAAAATAAAGGGCAAATCTCTATGATGGAATTCAAGTACCTTTTGAATTGCCTCCTCAAGGGAAGAAGTTTCATATAAATTAGGAAAAAAAGAAGAGAGACCTTCATGGATTAAATGGGTATGTGTATCAATAAATCCTGGTATTATTAGTCTTTCTTCTTTATCTCCAATTTTTTCTTTTTCAATAACCTTTTTTATAAATTTTTTCTCAATTACAATCTCTTTTGAATTATCCTTTAATATCATGATTTATATTTTTTATACATATTTTTTATAAGTTCAATATATTCTTCCTCTATTTTAATATTTCTTCTTTCCATCATTTTACTTGCAACTTTGATTGCTTTTTCAAGATTATATTCTGCTTTTATATCATCTCCCCACCAAGTAAAGGGTTTAATAAACCCTTTAAAATTTAGACCCCCGTAAAGGTTACAGAATGGCATTATAACTGTTCCTGTTGATATTAAAGTGCCTATTCCTGTTTGCACATGGTCACCTATGAAAGAACCAAGTTTAATTTTTTTAGTATTAATTTTCTCATCCTCTCTTATATTTACTTTTATCTCAGAATATGTATTTTTTAAATCACTTGTTGTAGTGAGTGCACCAAGATTAACCCATTTTCCAATAACAGAGTGGCCAACATATCCTTCATGAGCTTTATTTGAAAATCCATAAAAAATTGATGAATCAATTTCCCCTCCTAGTCTTAAAACATCCTTCAGAAAGGAATTTTTTATGAAACTTCTATTTAGATGAACATCTTTTCCGATATATAGGGGGCCTTTAAGTGTTACAGGTGGTAATATATTTTTTATTTCCTCAATTATAATTGGACCTTCTTCCGTATCTATAAAAATTCCTTTCCTTATTTTTCCTTTTTTTAAATAGAAATTCTTTTTAATTTTTTTAAAACCTTTATCAAATTTTAGAACCATTTTAACAATTTTAGGGATTAAATAGGGAAGTTCATAGAATTTATCTATATATAGTCCTTCCACATTTTTTACATCTAAATTTTTATATTTTTCAAAATCAAAAGGTGCATTTATTATTCCACTTTTTATAAATACACCTACAATTTTTCCATTATTCTCAAGGAGTGCTTCTTTTTTTAAATCAGTTATTTTAAAAGGTATAAAAAGGGCGTCAAAAACAAATGAATTTTCTTTTATTTCAATAGAATCATATACATAGGGAGTGTATTTTTTTAATTTAAAAATAAGTTCCTTTCTTACAATAATAGTTGGTTTATAATATTTTATAATTTTTTCAAATAAGGGATTTAACTCAAAGGTAGAATTAATGTCAGTTAAAAAAAAGAAATTTTTAATCTGTTTTTCAGTTTCTACAAAAAAGATTTTTGAAGACAAATTTTCTAAATTATTCCTTCTTTAAAAAAGGTTTTAAAAGGTCAAGAGGTATCGGAAGCACAATTGTTGATGCCTTTTCTGTTGCTATTTCTGTAAGTGTTTGCAAAAATCTGAGCTGAATTGCAACAGGGCTTTCTTCTATTTTTCTTGCAGCATCTATAAGTTTCTGTGCAGCCTGGAATTCTCCTTCAGCAGAGATTATTTTTGCTCTTCTTTCCCTTTCAGCTTCAGCCTGTCTTGCCATTGCTCTCTGCATTTCCTGAGGTAAATCTATATGTTTTACTTCAACCATTGAAACTTTTATTCCCCAAGGATCTGTATGTTCATCAATTATTTGTTGAAGTCTTAAATTTATTTTTTCTCTTTCAGCGAGTAGTTCATCAAGTTCTGCCTGACCACACACACTTCTTAGAGTAGTTTGAGCTAACTGGCTTGTTGCATAAAGGTAATCCTCAACTTCAATTATTGCCTTTGCAGGTTCAACAACCCTGAAATAAACTACTGCATTCACTTTGACAGAGACATTATCCTTTGTTATGACATCCTGAGGGGGGACATCCATGGTAATTGTTCTAAGTGAAACTTTCACCATTTTATCAATCACAGGAATTAAAATTATAAGTCCTGGACCTTTAACAGCATGAAATTTTCCAAGTCTGAAGATAACTCCTCTTTCATATTCCCTTAAGATTCTTATCATTGAAGCAATAAGAAAAAGAACTAAAACTAAAATATAAATGTAAATCATAATTTTCTTTAAATTTTTTAAGAGGGGATAGAACCCATTTTTAAAATTTATTTTATTCTTTCTTTAATGGCTTAACAATAAGTTTTAGCCCATCAAATCCAACAACAACTATTTCCTCATCTTTTAAAATATCCTCTTCTGCTATTGCTTTCCATATCTCACCGTGAATAAATACTAATCCCTCCTTTCCCTTTATTATATTACTTTTAGCTTTACCCTTTTCACCTATCATACCCTCTTTCCCTGTAACAGTTTTTTTCCTCTGAGCTTGAACTGCTTTAAGAATAACGAAGAAGAAAAAGAGGAGTGTTGTTATTATAACAGTAACTATTGCAAATTTTGAAATTTTTAAAAAGGGAATATCAGTTTGAAAAAGTAAAAGAGAACCAAGCAACAAGGATAAAACACCTCCTGCTCCTAAAATTCCGTGGGATTGAACCTTTATTTCAAGTAAAAATAAAATCATTGAAAGAAGAATTAAAAGAACACCAGCATAATTAACAGGTAAGGTCTGAAAGGAATAAAAGGCTAAAATAAGGCATATTGCTCCTATAACACCAGGGAAAATTGCTCCAGGGTGTGTAATTTCAAAAAAAAGTCCATAAAAACCAAGTATTAAAAGTATATAGGCTACAGTTGGGTTGGATATTATCATTAAAATTCTTTCCCTCAACCCCATATCAATTTTTTTTATTTTTTTATCTTTTAATTCTATTTTCTTTTTTAAACCACCGATTTCCACTTCAAAACCCTCAATTTTTTTAAGTAGAGAGTCAATTGATTCCGCAACAATATCTATTACTTTTTTATTGAGTGCTTCTTCTGATGTAAGGGAGAGTGATTTTTTAACCATATTTTCAAGAATTTCTATATTCCTATTCCTTTTTGAGCCTATACTTTTAATATAGGAAACAGCATCATTTACAACCTTTTTTACCATTATAGAATCCATTTGACCTTGGATTGAAACAGGATGGGCTGCACCTATATTAGTTCCAGGTGACATTGCTGCAATATGTGCAGCTACTGTAATAAAAGCACCAGCAGATGCAGCCCTTGCACCTAATGGAAAAACATAAACACATACAGGAATTTTACTATCAAAAATTTTCTTTACTATTATTCTCATTGATTCGTCAAGACCACCTGGAGTATCAAGTTGTAAAATATAAATATCCGCTTCTTCTTTTTCTGCTTTCTCTATGCTTTTAACAACAAATTCAGCACCCGGTGGATTTATAATACCTTCGTATTTTGAAAGGTAAATTAATGAAAAGATTAAAAGATTAAACATTAACATATTTTTCCCACTTTACATGTTCTCTTATTTTATTGATTATATCCTCAACTTTAATATTATCAGCTTCTGCATAAAAGTTTAAAATTATTCTATGTCTTAAAACAGGTTCAATAAGGTAATTTATATCCTCTATTTCAACAGAAGGGGTTCCCTTTAAAATTGCTCTTGCTTTAGCACCGATAATTAAAAATTGAGAAGCCCTTGGTCCAGCACCATATCTCACATACCTTTTTACAAAATCTATTTCACTTGTTTCAGGTCTTGTTTCTCTTACAAGTCTTACTGCATATTTCAATATAAAATCTGGAACAGGAATTTTCTTAGCCATATTTTGAATTTCAATTATTTCTCTTTTTGTAAGTATCTTTTCATATTTTATTTCTTCCTTTTCTACAAGTTTTGCTATTTTTATTTCCTCTTCCTCAGATGGATAATTTATTCTTATCTCAAGCATAAATCTATCAAGTTGTGCTTCAGGAAGAGGATAAGTTCCCTCCTGTTCTATTGGGTTCTGTGTTGCAAGAACAAAAAAGGGCTCCTCCAGTTTATAAGTTGTTCCTGCAACAGTAACTCTTTTTTCCTGCATTGCTTCAAGAAGAGCAGATTGAGTCTTGGGTGGTGTTCTATTTATCTCATCAGCAAGTAGACAGTTTGTAAATATTGGACCCTTTACAAATTTAAATTCTCTTATCTTTGTTTCAGGATTTTCATATATCATCTCTGTTCCTGTGATATCAGAGGGCATGAGGTCAGGTGTAAACTGAACTCTTTTAAAATCAAGGTCAAGTAGTGAGGCTAAATTTTTAACTATCATCGTTTTTGCAAGTCCTGGAACCCCAACTATGAGAGCATGACCCCTTGCAATTAAAGTTATTAAAATTTTGTCTATTACTTCTTCCTGGCCAATTATACTTTTTGCAAGTTCCTTTTTTACATTAATAAATTTTTCCTTTATTTCAAGAATTTCTTTCATCTATCTATTATAAAGAAATTAAATATCAAGAATAAATCTTGTCTCGTAAAAATTCTCCTTTTTCTCAAGATAATAATCATGATATGTAACTGCCTTTACATCCTTCTTTAATTTGTGTTTTTTATTATCAAATTTTTCACCCTTTAATTCAAGTAATATAATATTTCCTTTAATATTTACTTTTACATCCCTCCAAATAAAACCTTCTGTATCAAAAAAATATAAAAGCTCTCTTAAAACATCAATTACAATAAAATCTTCTTCTTCAATTTTTACTTCAAAATTTTTTGTTTCTTTAATTTCGATAGTTTCTTTATCAACCATAACATTTGAAAGTATAAGGGAAATTTTTTTAATTAAAGACTCAATATCTTTTGCTCTTACTATAAAACCTATATCAGCAGTATGTTCTATTTCTCTAATTTCTTCTTCCATTCCTGTAATAAAAGTTTGGCTGAACTTTTAACTGATACATTTGGATCATTTGTTAATTTCTCAATAACCTCTATCCATTCAGGTAAGGGTTCAAAATTTTTTAATGCTCTTATTATAAGTATTTTTATTTCTGGTGGTTTTGATTTTTTAGGCGAAAGTGGGCTTTCTGGTTTTAAAGCCTCAATAAAAGCATTTCCAATTTCAAAATTTTCTTTAAAATTTGAAAGGGAATTTATAACTTCTCTAACAATAGCTGGTTCTGGTTCAGGTTGCAGTTTACCTTTTTTTTCTATAAATTTAATAAGTATTTTTACAAGGGGTTCTAAATTGTATTTTCCTATTAGCTTTATAAGTTCTCTCTTAAGAGTTTCATTTACCTTTTCAAATAGATTTTCTATTATTTTAATTCCTTCATCCCTATATCCAATTATAATTAGTTCTATAGCTTTTAGTTTTATTAAATCTGATTTATGCTCAAGAAATCTTTTTAAAATGTTTAATTCAATTTTAATATTTTCCTCAATAGCTGTATCAAAAAATATTTCAAGTGTTTTAATAGGCATTTCTTTTTTTAATTCCTGGTATAAGAATTCTTCGGAACTTTTGATTTTCTCTTTAAACATTTCTTTCAAAAGATCAGATAAAAGAGTTTCTTTTTCAACTTTTTCAAGTAAATAGGGTATTGAAATTCCTTCCATAATTCTGAAAAGAACTCTAATTCTAATTAATTCATCCTTTAACCCTCTTTTTTTCAAGTTAACATATTTATCAGTTAATTTATTCAAAAGCCTTTCTTCTACTTCTGGAAAATTAGTCTTTGTAACAATTTCAGCAAAATCCTGAATTTCTTCAAATTCTCCTTTTTCAATTTTTTCTTCTATTTTATTTATAAATATTTTTAAATAACTTTTTATAATTTCTTCTTCTTTTTCTTTTTTTATGTATTTTGTTATTTCTCTTAAAATGTAATCACTATCATATTCTAAATATTTTTCAATAATTTCAAGTGTTTTTCTTTTTAATAAAGCACTTTGGTCAGAAAGGTTTTCTATTATTTTTTTTAAAATCTGTCTTTTTTCATCAATACTTAAACTTTCAAAAACCTCTTTTAAAATTTTTTGTACCTCATCTTTTAATAAGTCTTCTTTCTCGTAGTTTAATATTTTTATTTTTTCTTCACTTAACAGTTTCTCCTTTTCAGGAATATATTTTATAATTTTTTTTATTTTTATAGCTTCTTCAACTTTACCCATTTTTTCTGCATCTATAAGTTCATTTTCAAGTGTTTCCCTTACCTTCAGTGCTTCTTTTGCTTCAAGCTTTGAAAATTCTTTTAAAATTTTTTCATCTTCAGGTATTTCATAAAATAAATTTTTTAAATCTTCGCTTTTAAGTTCTCTTATTAAATCTTTCAGTTTATAAATCCACTCCTTTCCATCAGGAACATTTTTCATTAAATTCAGAACTTCCTTTATTTTTTTATCTATATCCTGGGGTATTTTTTTAATTGCTTCAAGCTCTTCTCCTAAGGCTATGTAAACTTTTTGATTTATAAATATATTTTTAAGTTCTTCAATTTCTTCAAGATTTTCTATACCTCCTTTGCTTTTTACTTCAGATGACCTTTTTGATAATATTTGAAGTAAAGTTTTTAGTTCTTTTTCATCAACTTCATAAACAAAGGATATAGATTGAATTTCATATTCATTTAAAAGTTCAACTATTTTCTGTGCTGCAAGTAGCCTCTGGTTCGGGAATAGAACCCCGTCAACAATTAAATTCCCCTCATGGTTTGAAATTGTAAAAGATTTTCTTATTTTTAGAAGATTATTTAAATTATTTTTAAGTTTTAAAATGTTATCAAAAACAATTTTTGAATTTTCAGGATAAATTCTATAGGATTCAAGTGCACCAAAAAGAGAGATTATATTTTCCGTTATGAAAGGGAAGTCACTTGAAGTAGGAGGAGGTGCTGTTGGTATTTCTTTTATTTTTAAAGTTTTTCTTCTTTCAAGGAGTTTTTTAATATCTTCTCTTTCTTCAAGCCGTTTAGCAAGCTGAGATAATTTAAGTGAAGCTTCCATTGCTTCTTTTGTTTCTCCTGCAAGTTTTGAGTGGAATGCTAAGGTTCCAATTAAAACTTCTTCGGGAATATCCTTTATTTTCTCAAATATTTCAATAACCCTTTTATGCATCTTTCTTTTTGAATCATCTGATAGTTTTTCATATATAAACAATCTGAAATTTTCATTTAAAAAGGAATAGGAATCCCTGCCAGAGGGTTCAAGAATATGAAGATTTACTGCTTTGTCTGCAAGATCTATGAATCTTCCTGGATTTATTCCTATATACTTGGAAGCCACATTTATTTTAAAAGATTTTCCAAGAGCCGAAAGAGATGCTATAAAATTTCTTAATTCTCTATCAAGAGATTTTATTTTTTCATAATAAATTTCAGTTATGCTTTCAGGTTTTTTTTGTGGTAATTCATTCAAAATAAATTTGGAACCCTTTACACTAATAATGTTATTAAAAATTGAATACCTTATACATTCTTCAATTAAATAGGGTACTCCTTTAGATATTTTAGATATCCATTCAACAAAATCCTCTCGTAATTCTAATTCAGGAATTATTTTTTTTATATATTCTATTAACACTTCCTTTGTTAGGGGTTGCAATTCTATTTCTATATTTCCCCATTCCACAGAATCTGTTCCAGCTGAAAGAATTGAGGGAAAATCCTTTGATATTACTTTAAAAAGTTCCTTTGAGTACTTATCAATATAGTCAATATCGTCAAGGATAATAAAATCAATCTCGCCTTTTTCAATTTTTTCTTTTATTATAAATGGAATATCTTCAAATCTTTTACCATAGTATTCACAAAGGGAAGAGAAGGGAACATCTTTAAGATCGAATTTAAATGTTATATTTATAAATTTTTTACCTTCTTTTAGAAGTTCATTAATAAAAAAAGAAATTAATCTTGTTTTTCCTATTCCATGAATACCTTTTAAATGTATAGGTTTTTCTTTTTTCTTAATGAAATTCCTGAACATTTCAACTTCTTTCTCTCTATCAACAATTTCTTCAGGAGTTCCTTTTTCTTTAAGAAACTTTTCCTTTTTTATTTCTTCTTCTACTTCCGAATAAAATCTGTATTGGAATTTTCCCCTCTTTTTACAGTAATAAAGGGCTGAATCAGATTTTTCAAATAATTCCTGAATGGAAAATCCGTCTTCGGGAAAATTTGATATTCCCATACTTGCCCCTAAATTAATTTTTCCTAAGCCATAATCTATTCCATAGGGGTAATTTCTAATTGTTTCCAAAAGTTTCTTGCTTTTTTCTTCTATAGTACTTCTATCTTTTATTTTTGTTATGATAATAAATTCATCACCTGCATATCGTAAAACTTCATTATTTTCTCCCTCAAATACCGCGTATAAAATTTTTGATATACCTTTTAGAACCTCGTCTCCTTTTAAATGTCCAAATTTATCATTAATTTCTTTAAAATTGTCAAGGTCAAATATGATAAAAGTTCCTTCTTTCCAATTTTTTAAAATTTCTTCCCCCTTTTCGAGGAGATATCTCCTGTTTTTTAATTCTGTTAGTTCATCTATATATATTTCAAAATTCATTTTTTTTACCTTATAATTAATTTTAAAGTTTTTCCTTAATAAATTCAAAGGTTCAATCCCTTAAATCAAAAAATTTTTTTTAAAATGATTCAAAAACTTTTAAATACTGAAATAGAGCTATTTTTAAATTCACTTACTAAGGAAGAGCTTGAAAATATTAAAGAAAATCATCTTGCCCCTAATTATAAACCTTTTCCTGTATGGATAAAAAGAGGCTCTGGTTCAAGAGTTTATGATATAGATGGAAAGGAGTATCTTGATTTTATAGGTTGTTATTCAGCACTCTCACATGGGCATCTCAATAGAAGAATAATTGAAAGAGCTAAAAAACAGATGGAAAGACTCACTTTAACAGGCAGGCATGTTATATATCCTGAGCTTGTTCTATTTGCTAAGGTTCTTGCTGAATATTCAGGTATGGAGATGGTTTTGCCTATGAATACTGGTGCTGAAGCAGTTGAAACTGCTCTTAAGACAGCTCGTAGATGGGGTTATAGAATTAAGAAAGTTCCCAAAGATAAGGCTGAGATAATAGTAATGGAGAGAAACTTTCATGGAAGAACAATAACAGTAATAAGTTTTTCAACAAATGAAGAGTATAGAGATGGTTTTGGACCTTTTACCCCTGGATTTAAAATTGTCAAATTTGGTGATTTAAAAGAATTAAAAAAGAAAATTACAAAAAATACAGTTGCAGTTTTATTTGAACCCATTCAGGCAGAAGGCGGAGTTTATGTGCCCTATGATGGTTTTTTGAAAGATGTTCGGAAATTGTGCGATGAGGAAAATATACTTATGATTCTTGATGAAATTCAAACAGGTATGGGTAGAACTGGTAAGCCTTTTGCCTATATGTGGGAAGGTGTAAAACCTGATTTGATAACAGTTGGAAAAGCAATAGGGGGTGGAATTATGCCTGTTTCAGCAGTTGCTGGAAAAAGAGAAATTCTATCTCTTATGGATCCTGGTTCTCATGGAAGCACTTTTGGGGGAAATCCTCTTGCCTGTGTGATTGGAATTGAATCAATTCTTGAAATGGAAAGGGAAAAACTCCCGGATCAGGCAAGAGAAAAAGGAGAATATTTAATGAAAAAATTAAAGGAAATTGATTCCAAAAAAATAAAAGAAATAAGGGGAAAGGGTCTTCTTATAGGTGTAGAAATAAATAAGGAATATGGAACAGGTAAAAAATTCGCTGAAATACTTTTAAAACATGGAATAATAACAAAGGAAACTCATCTAATGACAGTCAGAATAACACCTCCCCTTACTATAACCTATGAGGAAATTGATGAAGGTATTGAAAGATTAAAAAAGGGTTTGGAAGAACTTTAAAAATTAAAAGTTTTTAAAGGGGTTTTCGTCCTCCTCTTCTTCATTAAAGATTATACCCTTTCTCTGAGCATAAAGTTTTGATAACAATAAAAGAGAAAAAGGAATTAAAACTCCTGAAATTAAAAAGAAAATGTAAGGGTTTACACTATAACTTTCTGAAGGTGTAAATCTTATAATGTTAAAAATAATAAGAGAAACAGAAAACCAGATTGTTATGAAATTTATCATGGGATTGATTGATTCTGCCAAACCAAAACCGGGTATTCTTTTTTTTGTTAAAGGCCAGAAAAAATTAACTCCCATATAACCCAATTGATCGAGAAATCCATGAGACATAAATCCTATAAAAAAAATCAAGGAGTTTTGAATGTAAAAAGGGCTTTTAATAAGATATAAAAAGAAACCGAGTAAAAAAGAAAAAAGAGTAGCTGGTAAAAACCCGTGAGTCCATTCCCTGTGCCAGGGTATAAATACTATTTTTATTTTATCCTCTTCTGGTATAAAAGCAATTGAGGGTCCAGAAAAGATATCAACGGTTATTTCTCTATATTTATATTCAAATGGAATTTCAAATTCTTTTGATTTTTCTCTTCTTTCTTCCTGCTCTAAGGGCACAGGGATCTGTGATGTATTTACCTTTGGACCATAATAGGCTGTTATTCTTTTATTTTCCTCATCAAGAATTATTCCGTATCTTCTCCATAAATCAGGGCCTATTAAAAGGGTATGAAGTTTTATTCTTACTTCCCTTTTTTCTTCCCATGCTTTTTTTAATGCCTTTTCAAAAATGTTTATAATTTCTTCTGGATCCTTTCCTTCAGGATCTGGCTCAAATTCAAAATCCCATTTTTCTAAAAATCTATATATTTTAAAATCTAAAAAATCAGGTAAATATCCACCTATCCCTCCCCAGACAAGGTCAAGAGTACCTCTATCTGCTGCTGATTTAAGAAGATCAGGGAAAAAGGTGGATAGGGCAAGTCCGAATGTAAAATGGGTTATTCCTTTCATAAAATTTAATTATAATGTTTAAAATAATAAAGAAATCAAAAGAAAACAAAGCAAGAGTTTCGGTTTTAAAAACTATTCATGGTGAAGTTAATTTGCCAAATTTTATGCCAGTTGCTTCGCAGGGAACAGTTAAAACTCTTTCTCCAAGGGATTTAAAGGAAATAGGGGTTGAAATAATAGTTTCAAATACATATCATCTTCACTTAAGACCTGGTGAAGATTTGATTGAAAAATTTGGAGGTCTTCATAAGTTTATGGGTTTTCATGGTTCAATTTTAACTGATTCTGGCGGTTTTCAGGTTTTTTCTTTATCGGATTTAAGAAGGATTAATGAAGAAGGAGTTGAGTTTAAATCTCATATTGATGGTAAAAGGGTTTTCTTTACTCCTTACAAAGTAATTGATATTGAGTTAAAACTTGGTTCAGATATTATAATGGTTCTTGATGAATGTCCTTCTTATCCTGCTGAAAAATCCTATGCTGAGAAATCATTGAATCTCACGCTTAAATGGGCTGAAAAAAGTTTAGAATATTTTAAAAACAAGACAAAGGATTTATTAAATAGACCTTATATATTTGGAATTTCTCAAGGTTCCACATACATTGATTTGAGAAAAAGGGGGATTGAGAAACTTCTTGAATTTGATTTTGATGGTTATGCTATTGGAGGTCTTGCAGTTGGGGAGCCACAAGAAATTAGGGAAGAAGTAATAAAAGAAATAATTGATATGTTTCCTGAAGAAAAGCCAAGATACATTATGGGGGTTGGCTATCCCGAAGATATTTTTTTCTGCGTTGAAAATGGTATAGATCTTTTTGATTGTGTTCTTCCAACAAGAAATGCAAGAACAGGTCTTGTATTCACTTCTGAAGGGAAAATAAGAATTAAAAATTCAATTTATTCAGATGATGATAGACCTTTGGATCCAGAGTGTGATTGTTTTGTTTGCAGAAATTTTTCAAGAGCCTATATAAGACATCTTTTTAATGCTGAAGAGTATCTCGGACTTTACCTTGCTTCCTATCATTCTGTCTATTTTTACATAAATTTGATGAGAAAAATAAGAGAAAGCATAAAGGAGGATAGATTTTATGAATTTAAAAAAAAATTTTTTGAAAATTATAACTCAGATTGAATTATTTTGTTTAAGTATTTTATAATTTTTTTTTAAAAAGGAGGTTTTATATGTACAAAAAAATAAAAAGTGTCTTAATTGTAGTAAGCTTATTTCTTTTGAATTCTCCTGTCCAGGCAAAAGAAATAGCTGAACCTGAATTGTTCATTCTAAAACCAAATATACAGGATTTTAAATTACCTGCTCCAGTTTTTGATACAAACAGAATATGGAGCGGAAATACAGCCAATCTAACAAGAGAGGTTGCCATAGGGAGGTATTTTAAAGGTCAATCTGATGATACTTTGAGAATTATCACTGTTCAGTCTGGCGGAACAAGGTATCTTGTGATTGCAACTGATACCTCAAAAACAGGTTTTGGAAAAGGTAAATTCAGAATTGAAACACCTTACCAGTTCCCTTCAGGTGGTAGTGCATATTCAGTTGCAGTGGGAAATATAGATGGTGATGAATATACTGATATAATTGTAGGACTCGCTGCTTCTCCTTATACTGTTTACTGGTTTGAATGGGATGCACTTGCTTCCTCATGGGTTCTTGTTAATTCTTTTAATGCTTCTGCTGCTGTATATGATATAGTTATAGGGGATGCTGATAATGATGGTATTGCAAATGAAATTGTTTTAGCTGTAAGTTCAACTACTACCCCTCATGTATTAAGAGTTATATGGACAGGAAGCTCATGGGATATAACCACCATTCCCTTATCAGGAGCACCTTCAAGAGGAGTAGCAATTGGTGATGTAAGACCTGATCTTTTTGGTAATGAAATATATGTAGTAGGTTCTTCTTATATATGGATGATATATTGGAATGGTTCATCTTGGCAGGTTTCAACTATAACTGGAACTGCTGCTGCTTCATGGGATGTTGTAGTAGGAGATATAGATTTATCTCTTCCAGGGAATGAGTTTGCTGTAGTTCATAGTTCAACAACATACCAGGTTTCTGTTTGGAACTGGACTGGTTCTTCATGGAGAGGAAGGGCTTGGGCTTGGACAAGCACATGGGGAACTTCAGATAATGATATTGCTTTTGGTGATGTTATAACTGACAACTATGGAAATGAACTTATAATTACTCCAGGAAGCGCTACAACAGGAGTTCCTGTAGTTTTCTGGATTGGTCCAGGTGGATCAGGCTGGGTAAGGGCTCTACCAAAGACAAGAGGAGGCTATGCTGATTATGGTGTTGCAGTCGGTGATGTTAATAGACATAGATCTTATAATCAGGAATTTGTTCTAAGTGGAGGTGGTTCTCTTGTGGAGGGTGAGCAGATAGTTTACTCTGATGATATAGGAACATACTGGATAAGAATGAAAAACTATACTGCCATAGTAAATCAGCCTGATACAATTATTGTTGGAATTTTTAATGCAGGTTATTCTTCTCAATCAAACTTTTATATTAATTATAATTTCAAGACAAACCCCTTAACAGGCAGTTATTTATATACAGGAACACTTCCTCCTTTCGGGACTGATATTGTTAAAATTCCTGTAACAATCAATTTTCTTGGAATGGATACACTCTATGTAAAAACAGACTTGACAGGAGACCAGAATACGGTTAATGATAGAACATCTTTACATTTAGAGGTATATAATGATTCTACAAGATCTGCCTCTGGATTTAATTCAACACTTTTTCCACCTTCAAACTCAACAGTTCCACCAACTTCATGGCAACGATTAATTGTTACAGGATCTTATAACTGGGAAAGGATCACATCACCTACATATCCTTCTGCTCCGGTTTTTGAAGGATATGCAGTGGCTGGATACAGGTCTTACTATGCTTCTTCAGGTTCAAAAGCAAGGCTTATTACACATCCTTTTAATGTTGGAAGCACACCGAAAAAAATAAAATTGAGATTTTATATGTATCATGACCCTGGATATCCTACAAATCCAGATTCAATAATTATTGAGTATTCTTATGATGCTGTCACATTTCAGAGAGTAGCTGGATTTGCAAGATATTCACCTACTGCTTCATGGGTTAGGCATGATGTTGAAATTGGAGATTTTCAAGCAAATAAAACATTATATGTTTCATTTCTTGCAAGGAGTGGATATGGTAACAATATGTTTATTGATTCTGTAAGAATATTCGCAACAACCCCAACTGCCCCTGTTAATGATGCTGGAATTACTTATGTTTTTCCTCCTCCAAAGCCCTTTATTTATGGAAGCAGTATGAGTGTTAAGGCTATTCTTAAAAATTTTGGTCTTGCAACATTAACTAACACTCTTTTATTTTATACAACAGGAGGGACAGATACAGTCTGGGAAGACTGGACAGGTTCTCTTGAATTAAATGAAATAGATACATTTACATTTTCTGTTCCTTTTGTTCCACAGGATACAGGCATTATTACTCTTTATGTTGGAACAAAACTTCAAGGTGATCAAAATTCTTCAAATGATGTATCAAGTATCACTTTTAGAGTATGTCCTTTATATCATATTCCTCCTTATACTAAGAATTTTGATGAGAACTGGCTAAATTCAAGTGAACCTCCTTTCTGTGGATGGGTAATTGTTGATGGGGGGAGTGAATCACCTCAGGTTCTTAACAACAATGACTGGCACAGATATGTCTCTACAAATCCTCAAAGGACTGTAGCAAGAATATACTTTTCTCCTGTTGAATGGAGTGATGACTGGCTCATATCTCCGAGATTCAATTGTTCACAGTATGGAACATATACCCTTTCTTTTTGGCATTATTATAATGATTTTACAACTTCAAGACTTGATTCAGGAAGAGTTTTGTTATCCACTGATGGAGGAAATACCTGGATAAAAATTGCAATGTATTCTAATCAGGATGACTCTGGAACCAAATATTTTGATATTACTCCATATGTAAATGGAATGGACAATGTAAAAATAGCCTTTCATTATGTTGCTTATAATGAATGGTGGTGGTATATTGACAATTTTTCGATAAATTTTGTTCCTGATAATGAGGGACCAACAATTTCTCTAATTAAGGTTCCGCAAAATGCTTATCATGGTCCATTTACTGTAAAAGCAATAATAAGGGATATTTCGGGTATTGCTAATGATTCCCTTTATTATATCGTGGATGACATTGTTTATCAAATAGGGCACATTTCAATTTCTGGAGACACCTTTACATTTCAGATACCGGATCAATCACCCGGGAAACTTGTTGATTTTTATTTAAAAGCAAAAGATTACGCAAACAATACAGCAATAACTCAAACTTATTCTTTCTATGTTCTTTATCCGCTTCCCTCATCAAATTTAATTGCTTATGGAATTCAAGGACAGAATGATGTAAAACTCAAATGGAATGCTCCTTATGAAGAAATTTATTACTATGGCATACCTACTTATGCTTGGGGATTTGCAGATGGAAGTATGATTGCTACAAGATTTACGCCCCAATATCATCCTTGCAAAATAGAGGCAATTGCTATGATGTTTTATTTATTTACTGATACTGCTGAACTAATTGTTTGGCAAGATGATGGTTATGGTAACCCGGGTAATGTTATTTACTCAGACACAGTTATTATTACAAATTTGTATCCCAATTTTGAAATTTTTAATCTATCTTCACAGAATATTGTTATAAATTCAGGAGATTTTCATGTGGGAATAAGATGGTTAGGTGTTAATACTCCTTTTATTGTTTCAGATGACACATCAAGAACAACAAGGAATAAGTATAATGCTGGTTCAGGATGGTTTATTTTCCCATATGATTTTGTCATTTCCTCCTTTGTTTCATATTCACCGCAAATTTTGTCTTCAGTTAAAAGAATAAAAGAGAAAAATATCAAAGTTGAAGAAGAACTATTTTCTGATAATGAAAAAAATATAATTTTAACTTCACAGCTGAGGAAATATTTAATTGAAGGAAGAGAAACTTTCAAAAAACCTAATTTATATTACCAGCTTCTTGGGATAGGTAATTTTGAAATTTTGAGGAGTTTGACACCTGGAGGTCCTTATACATCAATTGGTACTACAACACAGACTTTCTTTACAGATTTAGATGTGAATACAAACACAACTTACTACTACGTAGTAAAAACAAATTATGTAAATCCCGATACTTTTTCAGAATATTCCAATGAAGCTAAGATAAATGTAGATTTTGAAGGACCTTTATATCAGAATACAAGTTTTGATATAATGAATAACACTCTTTATGTTTCTTCAGATATAACTGACTGGACAGGCCTTCTTTACGATTCCCTTGGATATAGATTTGATGGTTCTTCCTTTAATTTCATAACCCATGACAGTGTTAAAAATACAAAATATTATTATTCAATACCTGTTTCTCAAGGGGTTAATCTTATTGAATTTTATCTCTTTTCCCGTGACTCTTCCTGGTGGAAAAATCCTGGTAGAGATCCTGACACAGGCTATTATCAATTCACAGGAGTTTTAGAAAAGGTAAGGGAAATACCCAAAAAGTTCTTCTTTAATGTTCTCAGTTCTATTTCAAAGGATAATTATGTTAAATTTGTTTACGGAATACCTTCAAAAACAGAGGTTGAAATAAGTGTATATAATATTACAGGAAGAAAGATAAAGACACTCTTAAAAGAGGAAAAAGAACCTGGTGTTTACTATGTTCTCTGGAATGCAGTTGATGAAAGAGGTAAAAAAATAGGACAGGGTACTTACTTTGTTAAAATTAAAACAAAGGAAAAGGAAAAAATAAGGAAATTTATTTTTGTTAAGTAAAAATATAGTTCTTTTTAAAAGGGTTCGAATCCCTTTTTAAACCTTATAAAAAAATGTTAAAAATATTTTTGGTTTTTTTTATTTCTCAGATACCATACCCAGCTTTACCAAAGGTTAAAACTGAAACTTCTGAATGGATTCCATATAGTTTTAAAGGTTCTGAATTTTTTAAATACGAAGTAAGGGGAGTAGAAGATAAAGAAACAAAAACAGGATATGAAATTATACAAATTTCAAAATCTGGAGAAAAATATAAAATTAAAATTGAAGGTAAATATGGAGAAAGTGAGGGTTCATTTACCACTACTGTTGAAAATAAAGATGATATAGCTGGAGCAATAATATCTCAATCTATTTTTAACCCTTATCTTGCACCTCTTGCAGTGGCTCTATTTTCTCCAGCTTGGGCTTATTATTTTGGAGTAATTGGAATCAGTACTGAAGAAGGTTCTTACTGGAAACAAAAGGATGAATCTGGTAATTTAACTGAAGTAGAAGTGAAAGGTTCTGAAACTTATGCTGGTAAAAAAGGGAAGAAGATGATTGTTAAAGAAAATGGAAAAGAAGTATGGGTTATAGTATGGGCGGAAGATGTAGCTTTACCCCTTTATATAAGGATGGGTAAAAAAGATGAAGGTTTTTATGAATTAAAACTTGTTGAATATAAGGATTAAAAAAGAACTTTTTTAAAAAAATATAAAATTTTTTAAATGCTGTTAGGAAAAATTTTAATATAAAGTTATCACTTTTTTTTCTTTTTTAATTAAAATTTTATTTTTCTTTTTTATTTCTTCTTTAAATTCTTTTATTGCCTTTATTGCTTCTTCATAACTTCCCCTTGCATTCCAAAAATAAAATTCTCTGACACCTGAAAGATAGGCTCCTTCTAATTGAGCCTTTATATAATCTTTTCCGAAAGAAGGAGCTCTTAAGTCAAATGCCTGGACATAAACAGAAATTTTTGTATTTATTATACCCTTTGCCCTTAATGGTGCAAGAGCATATATTAGAAATTCTCTACCATAGAAATTTTCATTATTTCTTTCAATGAATAAAAAGTTTTTCCCAAAATGGGAAGGGTATAACATAAAAGCAAATTTATCAAGATGTTTACCCATTAACTCTAAATCCTGACCTTCCCTTTTTACCTTTCCCCAGAAGCAAACGAATCCATAGGTGCATGCTGTTAATGTAACATCCTTTAAACTATCTTTAACTTCTTTTAAAAAATCTTCTATTATCTTTTCCTTACTTATTTTTCCCATACCTTCATAAAAAATTAAATCTAAATCACCATCAGAGGGAAATCTAACATAATCAAGGTGTATTTCCTTAAATCCGCACTCTTTTAATTCTTTTAAAATGCTTATTAGATAATTTCTTACTTCTTTTTTATAAGGATTTAACCAATATGCACCATGTTTATCTTTCCATGGCTTTCCTGTATTTTTATCCAGTATAAACCAATCTGGCTTTTCCTGTGCTAAACTATATTCAACAAAACATACAAATCTTGCAATTGGTTTTAAATTATTTTCTTCTATTTTTCTAACATATTCTTTTAAGTCTTTTAAAAGTGGTCTAACAATGTGAAAATCTTTAACAATTTTATTTTTAGTATCATAAAAAATGTATCCTGATTCTTTAACATCTACAACTATCCCATTTATTATGTTCTCTTTTGCATATTCAAATGTTTTTTCAAGAATTTGTTTCTTTGAAGCTAAATAGGCATTTAAATAGAGAGCAAAAAAAAGAGAATCAACCAATTATTTTATTTTTAATACTTTTTTGTTTTCTTTCCCTTTTAAGAAAATTATTCTTGCTTTTTCATTTCTTCTTCCTAAAATATCATAGAAAATTTTATCTTTTTTTTCGTAACTTTTAGTGAAATATATTTTTGTTTTTTCATTTATTTCAAGTCCTATACCGTTATCGTAAAAAATAAATCCAAGTGAATCAGTAGAACCTGTTTGAAGATAAATTCTTAAAGTAAGTTTAATCCAAAATGCACCAGATGGAGCAACCTCTTCAGCTATTAACTCCTGCCAGAAAGGAGAATCTGTTGAATAAGATGAAAAAAAGTAATCATTTAGTGAACTTGAATCCTGAGCACACCAGGTACAGTAAATTCTCCCTCTTACATCAGGGTCATTGTCAAATACAAAAAATTTTATTTTGTAGTTTAATCCTTGATAATCAACAGGAACAAATTGCTCTAAAGCATCAGTATAATTTGTTGTTTTACTTTTTCTTTCAACTTTTATAGAATAAATTCCCTCATTAACAATATTCCTTTCCTTATAAACAGGTAAAGCAACAGGATGATTTACACTCCAATCCTCAGGTGTTGTTGTATCTATCCAGTTCTCAAAACTTGGATTTTTTATAGTTAGGTTTATTTGTGCTATTAAAATAAAAATCCACATAATTTAACCTCCTATTTAAAAAATCTGTACTTAAATATATAAAAAATAGCTTTTATTCCATCCTTCCAGTTTATTTTTTTACCTTCTTCATAAGTTCTACCAAAATATTTTATTCCTACTTCATAAATTCTCCATTTTTTAGGTTTTGATACTTTTACTGTAAATTCTACTTCAAACCCAAAATCCTTGCTTTTTAAATTAATTTCATCAAGAACTTCACGCCTGAACATTTTTGTGCAAACTTCGATGTCTGAAAAGTTCATATCACATAATAAGTTAATTAAAAAACAGATTATTTTATTTCCAAGATAATGGTGAAAATACAAAACCCTGTGAGGTTCCCCATAAAACCTTGAACCATATACAATATCTGCTTTATTTTCTAATATAAGAGGTAACATTTTATTCCACTCTTCGGGGTCATATTCAAAGTCTGCATCATGAATAACAATTATATCACCTTTTGCTTCTTTAAATCCCCTTCTTAAAGCAGCTCCTTTTCCCATATTTTTTTCTTGAAAAAAAATTTTTATTTCCTGATCATTTATTTTTTTAAGTATTTCTCTTGTTCCATCTGTTGAACCATCATCGACCACAATAATTTCCTTTTCTAAATTTCCATAAAGTTTTACTTCTTTAATTTTTTTAAGAACACCCTCAATATAATTTTTTTCATTATAACAAGGGACAACAATTGAAAGTTTTTTAAATTCCTTCATTTAAATGTTCTTTAAAATATTCAATAGTTTTAAGTAAACCTTCTTTAAAACTAACTTTAGGTTCCCATTCTAAAAGTTTTTTTGCCTTTTCAATATCTGGACATCTTCTTTTAGGGTCATCCTTTGGTAAAGGCAAAAATTTTTTCTTTAAATTTTTATTTAATAATTTCTCAATTATCTCAGAAAGTTCAATAATTTTTATTTCATGAGGATTACCGAGATTTATAACCTCTCCTTTTAAATTTTCTTTAATCCCTACTTTTATTAAACCTTCCACCATATCATCTATGTAACAAAAACTTCTTGTTTGACTTCCATCACCATAAATAGTAAGGGGCTTATTTCTAAGTGCTTGCATGATAAAATTAGGAATTACTCTTCCATCTTCTTTTTTCATTCTTGGACCGAAGGTATTAAATATTCTTACTATCCTCACATCCACATTGAATTTTCTAAAATAAACCATACATAAAGCTTCTCCAAACCTTTTAGATTCATCATACATACTCCTTTCACCAACAGGGTTTACATTGCCATTATAATCTTCTCTTTGAGGATGAATTAGAGGGTCTCCGTAAACTTCAGAGGTGGAAGCAAAGACAAAGACTGAATTATCTATTTTTGCTTTGTCAAGGAGATTCTTTGTTCCTATTGAATTTACAAGCATTGTTTCAAGTTGAAATTCATAGTAGTGTTTCGGTGAAGCTGGAGAAGCAATGTGATAAATTATATCAAACCTTTCTTTAATCTTTAACTCATTACATACATCTAATTCTAAAAATTTAAAATTTTTATATTTTTTTAAAATTTCTACATTTTTTTTACTACCTGTAATAAAATTATCAATTCCTGTTACTTCATCACCCTTAACTAAAAATTTTTCGCATAGATGAGATCCTATAAAACCTGCACACCCTGTAATCAATATCCGCATCCCTTTCTCCCTATCGGGATATAGATATAGTTAAGTTTACATATTTCTTCCATATCCAAACAGTTTCTCCCATCAACAATAATTGGTGTTTCCATCAATTTTTTAATTTTTTTATAATCAAGATTTTTAAAAATTTCCCATTCTGTTAATATTAAAATCGCGTTTGCATTTTTTGCAGCGTCGTAAGAATCTTTTGAATAATAAATCCTCTCATTATTTTTGAATTCCCTTTTAAAATTTTCCATAGCATAAGGATCATAAACTCTTAAGTAGGCTCCTTCTTCTAAAAGTTTTTTTACTATCTTTATACTTGGAGCTTCTCTAATATCATCTGTCCCAGGCTTATAAGCAAGTCCATAAATTGCAAAAGTTTTATCCTTTATTATCCATAAAACTTTTTTAATTTTTTCTATAAATTTTTCTATTCTTTTTTCATTTATTCTATCAACACACTTTAAAAGTTCAAAATCTAAGCCCAGTTCTTCACCTATTTTATAGAAAGCCTTTACATCCTTAGGAAAACATGAACCACCATAACCTATTCCAGCATTTAAAAATTTTCTTCCTATTCTCTTATCCAGTCCCATAGCCTCAGATACTTTCAAAATATCAGCACCAGTTTTTTCACACAAATCTGCTATCATGTTTATAAAGGATATTTTTGTTGCAAGAAAAGCATTGGAAGCATGTTTTATAATTTCGGCTGTCTCAATATCTGTAAAGATAACTGGAGCATTAAAATTTTCATATATTTTTTCAAAAATTTTTTTAGCTTTTTCTGATTCAACTCCAACAACAATTCTGTCAGGCTCTAAAAAGTCCTTGATTGCTGATCCTTCTCTTAAAAATTCAGGATTTGAAGCAACTTCATAGGAAACATTTTTCTTAACATAAAGGGACATAATTTTTTTAATCCATTCTGCAGTTTTTACTGGGACCGTACTCTTTTCAACAATAAGAGTAAATCTTTCTAAATTTTTTGCAATTTCCCTTGAAGCATCTTCTACCTGAGATAAATCTGCTTTTCCATCTGGAAGAGGAGGAGTTCCAACACATAAAAATATAACCTCACAGTTTTCCAGAATAACATTTATCTTATCAGTGAATTCAAGTCTATTAAAGTTTTTATTAAGCAACTCTTTTAAACCTGGTTCAAAGAAGGGTAAATTTTTATTTTTTAAAGCATTTACTTTATTACTATCCTTATCCATTCCAAATACTCTAAAGCCTTTTTCAGCAAAACAAACTGCTGTAACAAGACCAACATGTCCAAGACCTATGACACCCAGGTTCATTTAATTTTCTCCCTTTAAAATTTAATTTTAAAAATGAAGTTTAAGATAATATTATATTTTCTTGCAAAAAAATCATTATAATTCTTAAACTATAACTTTGAAATGGAAAAATTTGATATTTATCTACATTCACCTGAATTTATTTATATATGCAATGAAAGTTTTGATATTTATTACAAAAAAGATATAGGAATAAAGGGAGGAAAAATTAGTTTTATAGGTGATTATAAAGAAGGTAAAAATAAAATTGGTGATTCAACAAGGTTTTATAATTTAAAAGGTAAAATAATTTTACCTGGATTTATTGACCCTCACACCCATCCAGTTTACTCAGATGATAGAATTCTAGAGTTTGAAGAGAGATTATTGGGTAAGAAGTACCTTGAACTTTTAAAGGAAGAAAGAGGAATTTTATACACTGTTAAGAGAACAAGGGAAAAAAGTAAAGAGAGTTTAAAAAAAATAGTAAAGGAAAGGTTAAGGAAATTTTTAGAACATGGAACTTTAACAATTGAAGCAAAAACAGGTTATGGATTATCTGTTGAAGAGGAAATTAAACACCTTGAAATTTTATATGAGCTGAAAAAGGAATTTCCCTTAGATATTAAAATTACTGCGCTTTTTGCTCATGCAGTACCAAAAGAAAAAAGTAAGGAAGAATATATTGAAGAGATTTTAAATTATGGTCTTAAAGAGGCTTCAAAATATGCAGACTTCTGTGATGTTTTTGTTGAAAAAGGAGTTTATACAAAAGAAGAAGGAAAAAGAATACTTCTTGAGGCAAAAAAATATGGTATGTTACCAAGAATTCATGCAGATGAACTCTCTAATTCAGGAGGAGGAGAAATTGCTTTAGAAATAGATGCTATTTCATGTGATCATCTTGAATATACTCCTTTAAATGTTTTGAAGAAAATGAAAAATAAAAGGATTTCATGTGTGTTACTTCCTGCTACCTCTTTTTTTATGCGATTACCTTTTGCAAAGGGAAGAAAAATGCTTGATCTTGGTCTTTCAGTTTCTCTTGCAACTGACCATAATCCAGGAACATCTTTTACTTTTTCCCAGATTTTTGTTGCTGGACTTGCAATATTTTTAATGGGTTTTAAAATTGAAGAAGCAATGAAGGCAATTACTATAAATTCAGCAAAATCTTTATTAATGGATGATAGAAAAGGTTCGCTTGAAATAGGTAAAGATGCTGACCTTGTTGTTTTTGATATAAAAAGACTATCCTATTTATTTTATGATTTTTATAATGTAAAAAAACCTGTGCTTGTAATAAAAAATGGAAAGGAGTTTATAAATGAAATTGATTGAGTGTGTTCCTAATTTTTCTGAAGGAAGGAATAAAAAAATAATAGATGAAATAGTTAATGCTATAAAAGAAGTTGAAGGAATAAAGGTTCTTGATGTGGATATGGGATATGATACAAATAGAACAGTTGTTACTTTTATTGGAGAACCGGATAAAGTTAAAGAAGCAGCCTTTAGTGCTATAAAAAAAGCAGCAGAACTCATTGATATGAGAAAACATAAAGGTGCCCATCCGAGAATAGGTGCCACAGATGTCTGTCCCTTTATTCCACTTAGGAATGTAACCTTTGAAGAATGTAATGAGATAGCTATAGAAGTTGCAAAAAGGGTTGGAGAAGAATTAAAAATTCCTGTTTATTTATATGAAAAATCAGCTAAAAAACCAGAAAGAAGGGATCTTTCCTATATAAGAGAAGGTGAATATGAGGGATTAGCTGAAAAGATTTATAAACCTGAATGGAAACCTGATTTTGGCCCGCAGGAATTTAATCCCAAATCAGGTGCCACTGTGATAGGTGTGAGAGAATTTCTTATTGCTTATAACATTAATTTAAATACAAGGGATAAAAGATATGCTGAAGATATTGCCTTTGAAATTAGAGAGAAAGGAAGAACAAAAAGAAAAGGTAAAATTTCTCCCTTTTACTTTAAAGGCGATATTGTTAGATATAAGGAAAATGAATATCCCTGCGGTGAATGTGAATTTATAGGGAAAACTTTAGAAGAAACTTATAATCATGTGAAGGATAATCATGGTTATGATCTCTATGAACTTTTAAAGATGAACGGAATTGACATAAAAAAAATTATTGGTAAACCAGTAAAGAAAAAGGGGTTATTTAAAAAAGTTAAAGCAATAGGCTGGTACATAGACGAGTATAAAAGAGCACAGATAAGTATAAATTTGACTGATTATAAAGTTACAAATATGCATCATGTTTTTGAAAAAGTAAAGGAGCTCGCCGAGGAAAGAGGGCTATCTGTTACTGGAAGCGAATTGGTTGGTTTAGTTCCTTTTAATGCTATTTATGAATCAGGTCTATTTTATCTTGAGAGACAGAAAGTTTCAAAAGGTCTTCCTGTAAGAGATGTTCTTGAAACAGCAGTCCAGTCTTTGGGATTAAGGGATGTAACTGATTTTGAAATAGAAAAGAAAGTTCTTGGATTACCTCTTATCTTTGAATCAAATTTACCAAAGATGTCTATATGGGATTTTGCAGATGAACTCTCAAGGACTTCTCCTGTTCCAGGTGGAGGTTCATCCAGTGCTATGGCTGGTGCTATTGCTTCATCCCTCTGCAGTATGGCTTTAAATATTACAATTTCTAAATTGAAAACTGAAGAAAATTTTGAATTGCTTTCAAATACCTCTTTAAAATTTCAGGAATTGAAGGATTATTTTCTCCTTGCAATGGATAAGGATAGTGAAAGTTTTCAGAAGTATATGGATAGTTTAAAAAGTGGTAAAAGTAAAGAGGAAGTTTTTAATACTCTTCTTGAAACAATAAATGTTCCTTTTGAAGTTGCAGAGAAATCTTTATTTGCTTTGAAACTTATTGATGGTATTATAGAATTTATTGATGAAAATGTTATTTCAGATTTAGGGACAGGGCTTGAGATGTTTAATTCTTCTTTCAAAGGAGCTATGTTTAATGTATTAATTAACTTGAAAAATTTAGAAAATGAGTTTAAAATTAAATACAGGGCAGAAATGGAAAAAATGATAGAGGAGTTTGAACCCTTGTTTAAAAAAGTTGAAAATATTATTTTAAAAAAATTAAAAGGAGGTAAAGAATGATTTTAAATGAACGATTTCAAAACCTCGCATTCAAATATTACAGTAACCGTGAATTTGATAAAGCTTTAAGACTTCTGGATAGATTATTAGAAGAAGATAAGGATAATTTTAATCTCCTTCTTTTTAAAGGTGATATTCTATTTGAAAAAGAGGAAATAGAATCTGCTCAAAATTATTATATTTCTGCTCTTGAAAAGGCTAATAAGGAAAAAAATCATTTCAAGAGGTTATTAAGTTTGATGAAATTGAAAAGAATTCAGGGTGAAACTAATGAATTAAATTCAAGAATATTCATATCTGCATATTATCTTGGTATTTTGAAGTTATGTAAGGATTCACTTTATAAACTCTTAAGAGAAGAAGTAATTGATGATTCAAAAAAGTATCTTGAAAGAATAATAAAAGAGCTTTTTAACAATACCCCCACACAGGCTTTTCTTTTAGGAGTTCTTAATATTTATCTTAAAAATGATGAAGGTTTAAAATTATTAAATAGTGCTTTTGAAAACATTGATTTTGATGAGAGGTTAAGAAATTATAAAGAGTTAATAAAAAAATTTATTTATGTTGAGACTAAACCTTCTTTAAGTGAGCTTGAGGACATTCTTAAAATAGAAGGGTTATCTGAAAAAAAATTAGAACCTTCAGGTACAGTTGAGCTTGCTGACCTCTTGAAAAGTATAGGTTCTCTTGAGGAGGCAATTCTTGAATATTACAGTTCAATTTATGGTTATTTGAAATCTGAATCTAACATAGAAAAGGCAAGGGAAGTGCTGAATAAGATAAAAGAAATTTCTCCTCAGGAGGAAAGGCTTACAAAAGTTGAGGAATTTTTAGATAAGTTTGAGAGCACAAAGGTGGAAACAGGGAAACTTCCTGAAATCACACATGAAATTTTACTTAAAATATATGAGGAATTTTTACTCCCTGAAAATAGTTTTGAAAATTATATCACCTTTTTGAATCTAATGGCTGAGTGGAATATGCATGAGGATGTTATTAATGATTATAAAGAAATAGAAGATAGTGTTTCAGTTGATCTCTTTGCTCCCTATTATCTTTATACTTTGTATCTAACAGGAGAATATGAAGAAGTAATTTCAAAATCTGATAAATTTATAGAAGCTACAGAAAGTGAGGAGATACTTAAGTTTATAAAGTATTTTAAAGCACTATCTTTATACAATCTAAATAATAGAAAAGAGGCACTTGAAATTTTTGGTTCTATTTATGAGCAGGACCCTGGTTTTTTAGATGTTAAGGAATATTTAGAAATAAAAAGACCAGAAGAAGCTCTGGTAAGTGAGTCTGTTTTAGAAGAAGAGAAAGAATTAACCGCTCATGAAAAAACTATTGAGATTCCTGAGATATTGACACCTGAAGTTGAAGAAAAAGAGGCTGTAATAGAAGAAATTGGAGAAGTTTACGAGGAAAAAGAGATACCAGAAATGGAGCAGGTTAAATTATCAAAAAAGGTAATTAAAGAACATTTTATTATTCTTTGAAGGAGGTAAAAAATGGAATTATTTGAATTTTTTGGTTTTAAAAAAGACCCTTTCACAATGATTCCTGATCCTGAACTTTTCTATCCTTCCAGAATACATAGAGAAGCACTTGAAAAAATTAAATACTGTATAACAAAAAACAGGGGAGGTTGTGTATTAACAGGTGAAGTGGGTACTGGGAAGAGTATGATTTTAAGAAAATTACTTCTTGATTTTTATCAACATGAAAACTATATCCCTCTTTTTGTTCTCTTTGCTCATCAAGAAGTAGATGTAAAATGGTTTTTAAAGAAAGTTTCAAGATTTTTTGGTTTAAATGATACAGAAAATATTTCAAGCTTAAAAGAAGAATTTATATCTTCAATTTTAGATTCTTTTGAAAAAGGGAAAAAATTTATATTTTTGCTTGACGAAGCTCATAAAATAAAATCACCGGAACTTAAGAACTTCTTTAGAGATATTCTTTCAATAGAAACTATAGATGAGAAACCAATCTCCTTTGTTTTTGTAGGTCTTTCAGAAATAATAAAAAATTTCAGAGAAGATCCTAATTTCAGCCAGAGAATACCTATTTGGATTTCTCTTGAAAAGCTTGATGATTCAGAAGTAATAGATTATATCAATTTCAGACTAAAAAAGGCTGGAGGAGAAGAGGAAATTTTTACACAAGAGGCAAAGGACAAAATAAGGGAAGTTTCAAATGGTATACCGAGGGTTATAAATGCTATATGTGATGCCTCTTTGCTTGAATGTTATATGAAGAGTAAAAACAGGGTGGGGGTAAATGATGTTGAAAAGGTGATTACCGGTATGGGATTATGAATATTTCAGAATTAAAGAAGAAAGCAAGGGAATATGAGTTAAGAGGAGATTACAAAAAAGCTTTAGAAACTTACCAAACTGTTTTGAAATATGAAAATAATGATCCAGAAACTCTATTTAGAATAGGGCAAATTTTAATAAAATTCAAACAGGAAAAAAAGGCAGGGGAATTTTTATTAAAATCTTTTGAAATTTTTGAAAAACAAGGAATATATGACAAAAGAACTATAGCTTTATTGAAAAAATTAATTCAACTTTATCCTGATAAAAAAGATCTCTATAGAAAATTAGCAGAGGCATATTATCATGTAGGAGATTATGGAGAAGCTGGTAAAACTCTTGAATTTTATATTGAATTTCTTTTTAAGAATGGTGAATATGAAAAAGGTTTTGAAAATTATGAACTTCTTTTAAAATGGCAACCTGAGAATTTTGCCTTAAAAGAGAGAGTTGCTGAACTTTATCTTGATTTCAAAAAAAACAAGAGGGCTATTGAAATTTATTTTGAGCTTTTGTATTATTTTTTTAACAGAAATAAGGAAAAAGAAAAAGAAATCAGAAATAAACTCTTATCTCTCGGTGTTTCTGAAAAAGAAATTGAAGAGAGAATAAGTTCGGATAGCGAATCAGAGAAAAAAGAAAGTGTTTTTGTAACATTGGATGAACTCTTAAAAGGTGATAGACTTAAAGCAACAAGAACTCTTAAACAGGTAAAAGAAGCTGAAAAAGAAGAAAAAGAAGAAAAAGCTGAAAAAGAAGAAATGATCGAAATGAAAGAAATAGAGAAGGAAATTCAAAAAGAAGTTGAAGAGGAATTTAGTCAGGAAGTTTCTGATACGGAATTTGGGTCAGAAGCTGCTGTAAGTGAAGAAGAGGTTTCAGAAAGTGAGATAAAAAATCCCTTAAAAGTTAAAACTCTTGCTGAAACACTTCTTATGATGGGTGATTATACAGGAGCTCTTGATACTTTTTATAAAGCTTTTGAACTTTATTTACAGGAAAATTTATTGATAGAGGCTTATAATATACTCAAGGAAATTGCGAGTAAATGGCCGGAGGAAATAAAAGCAAGAAAAGAAATGGTAAAAATTTCCCATATGTTGAAAAATAAAGACCTTCTTGTTGATAGCATATTATCACTGGCTGAGTGTTTATACAAAAGAGGAGCAAAGGATGATGCTTTAAAGTGGTTTTTAAAGGTCCTTGATATTGAGCCAGATAATAAAAAGGCTATTGAATATGTAACAATGATAAGTCCTGAATCCTTGGAAAAATTAAAGAAAAGAAAAGAAGAGGTCCCTTTAAAAAAGGAAAAAACTATAAAAGTGGAAGAACCAAAAACACCTGAGATGGAATTTGTTAAGATAGAAAAGAAAAAAACTCTTGAGGAGAAAAAAAAGGAGGAAGAATTTATAGATCTAAAAAGTCAGATTGTTGAAGAATTGGAAGAGGATGAGAAAAAGATTAAAAAGGATATATTCAGTGAAGTGAGGGAAACCCTTCATAAATTTTCAAAGGAAATAGATTATAAAGGCAAGCTGGAACTTGGTATTGCAATGAGGGAAATGGGGCTTTATGAAGAGGCTATAATAAACCTTAAAGAAGCCTTAAATTCAGAAGAAACAAGGGCAAAATCTCTTGAGCTTCTTGGTGAAATTTTTATGGAGTTAAGGAAATTTAACATTGCATTAGAGTATTTTGAAAGGGCTTTACAGGAAAAAAATTTAGAGGAGAGAAGAGTTATTTCAATTGAGTATCACCTTGGAGAATGCTATGAAAACTTAGGAGACTCTGTCAATGCTTTAACATATTATAAAAGAGCCTATGAAAAAGACCCTGAAATAATGGGTTTAAAAGATAAAATTGAAGAACTTGAAAGTAATAGAAGAAGAGTAGTGGACGAGGATAAAATTTCTTTTTTATAAAAGATTGTAAAAGTTTCTGATTTTTATTTATAATATCTTAAATGCAAAGTATTTCCTATCTTGATTTTTATAACTTTAAAAAAGAACCCTTTTCAGCAGCACCTGATGAAAATTTCTGGTTTAATTCTTCACAACATAGGGAGGCACTTTTAAAAATTATTCATGGTATAAAAAACTATAGAGGTTTGATTACAGTAACAGGTGACATTGGTCTTGGAAAAACAACTTTGGCTCGAAAACTTTTGAGTGAGCTTATAAAATATGAAAACTTTGAACCTTCTTTAATAGTTATTGTTCATTCTGATATCAGTAAAATATGGTTTTTAAAAAAAATTGCCAGTAATTTAAAAATTCAGGTTAATGATAATGATCCTGTATCTCTTGTTTCAAATCTTTTAAAAAAATTGATTGAAATGTACAAAAATTCTAAAATTCCTGTTATATTAATTGATGAAGCCAATATGCTTAAAAACAAAGAAATTATGGAAGAGATAAGGGGTCTTTTAAATATTGAGATTCCAGGAAAACGTCTTTTAAACTTTATACTTTTTGGTTTGCCACAATTAGAAGAAAATCTTAAAATGGATATGCCACTTTATGAGAGAGTTGCTTTAAAAATTAATCTTAAGCCCCTTGACTTTGATTCCACGAAGGAATATATAAACCACAGATTGAAATTAGCTGGAGCTGAATATAAAATTTTTTCAGATGATGTTTATGAAATAATTTATAAATATTCCAAGGGTAAACCAAGACTTATTAATACAATTTGTGACAATGCACTCCTTGAGGGCTTTTTAAGAAAAACAAAATTAATTAATAGTGAGATTTTTAACAAAGTTGTAAAGGAACTTGGTTTATGAAAAATTTTAAAATAGATTTGCATACACACACTATTTTTTCAGATGGAGAATTATCACCTAAGGACTTAATTTTGAAAGCAAAAAGAGAAGGTGTAAAAGTTCTTGGTATATGTGATCACGATACATTAGAGGTAAGAAATTTTATTCCAGAAACAGATTTGGAAGTTATAATTGGAACTGAGCTTTCTTTAAGTGATGGAGAGAGAGATATACATTTACTTATCTATTTTCCTGAACCGGAGTCAGAACTTGAGAAAGTTTTAATAAATATTAGAAGAGTAAGATTTGATAGAATAAAAAAAATAATAGAAAAATTAAAAAACCTGGGAATCAAAATTGACCTTGAAGAAGTAATTGAGGAAAAAAATATTCAATCTTTCGGAAGACCTCATATAGCACGAATTCTTGTTAAAAAGGGTTATGTATCCTCTATTGATGAAGCTTTTGAACTTTATCTTGGAAAGGATAGACCAGCTTATGTTCCGAAATTCAAGTTAACACCGAAAGATGGAATAGAGCTTGCAATAAAATCAGGAGGAATTCCTGTTATAGCTCACCCTGGAGTTGAAAATATTGATTATGATTATCTTGATTATCTAAAAAAACTCGGAATGAAAGGTGTAGAAGTTTTTTATCCGGATCATGATAAAGAAAAGGAGGAATATTATCTTGAATATGCAATTAAAAATAACTTATTAATAACAGGTGGTTCTGATTATCATGGTGATAACCATGAGGGTAAAAATATAATTGCAAATAAAACATGTCCTTATGAATATTATCTAAAACTTAAAAAATTTAAAAATGAAATGCCTCATAGCAAATAGAGGAGAAATAGCTGTAAGAATAGCAAGAACTTTAAGAGAAATGGGAATATCGCCGATAGGAATATACTCTGACCCTGATAAATTTTCACTTCATAACTTTTTTATGGATTTTTCTTACCCTTTAAATGGTAAATCAAGTTATGAAACATATTTAAATATTGATAAAATATTATGGATTATTGATAAAGAAAAACCTCAGTTTTTACATCCGGGTTACGGTTTTTTATCAGAGAATTATCTTTTTGCACTTGAAGTTGAAAAAAGGGGTGTAAATTTTGTAGGACCATCTCCAGAATCTATGAGGCTTATGGGTGATAAGGCTCTTGCAAGGAAAATTGCGGAAAGGTGTTATGTTCCTGTTGTTCCAGGTTATTCAGGTAAATTGGAGAATTCTGAAGAAGCATTGAAAATAGCAGAAAAAATTGGGTTTCCATTATTTTTGAAAGCAAGTTTAGGTGGCGGTGGAAAGGGTATGAGGATTGTAAGGAATAAGGAAGAATTTGTTTCTCTATTTAATTTAGCTTACAGAGAAGCAGAAAGTGCTTTTGGTGAAGGTTCCCTTTATATTGAAAAATTTATTGAAAAACCAAAACATATTGAAGTTCAGATAATAGCCGATAAAAAGGGTAATTACTATGCACTTGGTGAAAGAGAATGCTCTATACAGAGAAGATACCAGAAACTTATTGAAGAAAGTCCCTCATCTTTCATTGATGATAAAATAAGAAGGGATATTGAGGAAGCTGCAATAGAGATTGCTAAGGCTTGTAACTATTATAATGCTGGAACAGTCGAATTTATTTTTGATGAAAATAAAAATTTTTACTTTATTGAGATGAATACAAGATTGCAGGTAGAGCATCCTGTAACTGAGATGAGAAGCATGCTTGATCTTGTTTATCTTCAGTTAAAGGTTGCAAGGGGAGAAGAACTTAAACTTGAAAAACCGTATCCTTTAAAAGGTTATTCTCTTGAAGTTCGTATATGTGCTGAGGATCCTTATGAAAATTTTATTCCTTCACCTGGAGAAATAAAGTGGCTTACTTATCCTTCAGGTCCATTTGTAAGAGTTGATTCAGGGGTATACCAGGGTTTTTATGTTCCAGAAGAATATGATCCTTTAATAATGAAGATAATTGTATGGGGTAAGGATAAAAAAGAGGGAATTCAAAGGATGAAAAGAGCTCTTAATGAGCTGTTTATTGCTGGTATTAAAACAACAAAAGAATTCTGCTTGAATGTTATTTCAAGTGAATTTTTTGAAAAAGGAGAATTTGATACCTTTTTACTTGAGAGATGGAAACCTGAAAATTTAACTTCTTTTATTTTTGAAGAAGAGTTATCTTCACTTATTGAAACACGGAGTTTAATAGAGGAAAAAAGACAAAGCACAATAAGTCCTTGGAAAAACTTTAGATTTTTTTATAATAATTTTGAATTATGATAAGAGAAGTAATCTCAAATGATATACTCCTAAAAACTCTTCTTGTAGGGTTAATTGCACAGATAATAAAATCAATTCTCTATTCATTTAAATTTAAAAGATGGAACTGGAAATGGCTAACAGAAACAGGTGGTATGCCTTCTTCTCATACAGCATCCACCTTTGCTTTAACCACAATGGTTGGAATTAGGGAAGGTTTCAGATCACCTTTATTTGCTGTAACTGCTTTTTTTACTTTTATTGTTATGTATGATGCTGCTGGTTTAAGAAGAGCTGCAGGTAGACAAGCACAGATCTTAAATAAAATAATGGATGAATTTTCTCATACAGGTAAAATTAAAGAAGAAAGGTTAAGAGAACTTTTAGGTCATACTCCCTTTGAAGTAATCGTGGGAGCAATTCTTGGTATTTTTTTGGGATTGATTTTTGTTTAGTTTTATTTTATAATTTATTATGAAAAAAATAGAAATTGGAGAACCTTTATTTCAGAGAAATCTACTAATGTACCCCTTATATAGAAAAGATAATGGAGATTTTAAAGAAAATATAAAAACAATTGATGAGGCATATAAAGAAGGTTTTGGGAAATTTGAGGAACTAAAAGAGCCTTCTGTGAATAGAATAATTTTTAAGAATAGCGGAAGTTTCCCTGTTTTTGCTATTGATGGAGAAGAAGTAATAGGTGCATTTCAAAACAGGGTAATTAATACTGCCTTTTTTTCTGAACCAAATACTGTAATAGAAGTTCCTGTTTCTTGTGTTGAAGAGAGAAGGTGGGAAGGTGAAAGAAGTTTTAGCTCTTCAGGAGTTGCTTTATATCCCAGCTTAAGGGCTATCCTTTTAAAAACCACAAATAAGAGCTTATCTTTGAATAAGACCTATTATTCAGATCAGAGTATAGTGTGGAAAAGTGTTAAAAATGTTCTTAATTCTCTTAAGATTTCTTCCGGAACTTTATCCATTCATGATGCTTTTAAAGGATATGAATCCCAGATTGAGTGGTACTTAGAAAATCTTGATTTAAGTAATGTAAGTGGTTTAGTTGCTTTTGCGGGTGATAAATTTATATGTATGGATCTTTTTATTTCTTCTTATATTTTTGAAAAGTTTAAGATAAAAATTTTAAGAGGCTATGCTCTTGATGCAATACTCTTAAGGGACCGTCCTACTGATTTTATAAATAAGGATAAGGTTAAAGAGATAATTGAGAAAGTCATAAAAATAAAAATGAAAAAATTTAATGGAGTTGGAAAGGGTCTTGAATATAGGGGTGAAGGTGAGAGTTTAATAGTAAGGGGATTTAAGAAAAGAGAAGAAGAGGATTTTTTACATTTGGCAGTTTTCCCAGATATAAAATTATAAATTGGATTTTTTAAATATAAGAATCTTTGATCTTATAGATATTTTAATTTTGTCCTTTTTCTCGTATTTTATTATAAGACTATTCAGGGGTACAAGGGCTGGTTTTATGTTTCTGGGTGTTTTTATTCTATTATTGCTTGCTTTTATTTCTTTCATATTTGATTTAGCTGGAACAAAGTTATTTTTTAATGGTTTGAAAACAATCGGTTTAATTGCTTTTATAATAATATTCCAACCAGAGATAAGAAGACTCCTAACAAGTTTCGGTCGTTTGCCGCTTTTAAAAGGAGAAAAAATTAAGGAGGAAAAAATTGAGGAAATAATAAATATCCTTGTTAAGGCTAGTTTTTCTCTAAGAGATAAAGGCTATGGTGCAATAATTGTAATAGAGGGGAAGATGGTTTTAAGCGAATATACTGATAAGGCTTTATTTGTAGATGCAAAAATTTCTGAACCCTTGTTTCTTGCTATTTTCAATCCAATTTCACCTGTGCATGACGGTGCATGTGTTATAAAGGATGATAGGATAAAATTTGTAAGGTGTATCTTACCAGTTTCTGATTCACCACTTATAGATATTTCTCTTGGAACAAGACACAGAGCTGCTATTGGTATAACGGAACAAAGTGATTGTTTTGCAATTGTTGTTTCTGAAGAAAAAAGAGAGGTTTCTTTTGCTTACCAGGGAAAGTTAATAAGAAGAGCTACAAGAGATACTTTAAAAAGAAATCTTGAAGTCTTTTATAAGGGAAGGTTATAGATAGAAGAAATTAAGGTGAAAGTAAAAAATTAAATACTCTCTTTATGTAATTTTTAAAATTTGATTCATTAGATAGGGAATACTCAATCATAGATTGGTAAATAGGAAATAAAGTTAGAAATCTCAATATACTTCCTGCACTAACTTCCTCCTTTGGTCTTGTAACTTCAACAGGTCCAAAAAAAACAACCTCGTCAGCTTCTGTAAAGTATTTATCAAGAAAATTTATAATTTTTTCAGTGGAAGTTAGATCAATCTGCTTATCTAAGAGTTTAACATAAACAAAGGCATTCTGAATAACGGACACAACATCCTCTGGATATTGATGGAAAAGAAAGGCAAATCTTGATTTTTCATATTTACCATTTATTCCAAAATATACTCCTGATTCTAAAGGTGAATGAACTTCAAATCTTAAAAATATTTTTAATAAGTCAGAATTTATCTGGTAACTTTCATTTTTCCTGGGTTCTATACCGTATCCAACAAAATTAGCCTCTTCAACATTTAATGAAGGTATAACTGATAGTTTTGAATGCCAGAAAATGTCAACCCCAACAATTTCTTCAATTGTGTTTAAAATAGGTGTAACAAGATCCTGAAGTTTTGGTCTTATTTCATCATAAAAAAACTTAACTTTATCTTTGCTTTTAAATATCTCTTCAAGTTTTTCAATATTTATATAAGGTTTTAACACAATTTCATCCATTTTAAATTTTAATTTTACTTTTAAATTTTAAAGCATAAAATTTAATTTTGTCAAGAAGTAAATTTATATTTTCTCCTGTTTTTGCCGAGATGAAAACACATGGAGTATATTTATTCTTCAGATATACTTTCTCTTCCTCTTCAAAAAATAAATCATACTTGTTGAATACATAAATAGTATCCTTTTTTAAGACATTCATATCTTCAAGGATTTTATTTACAGATTTTATATGTTCTTCCTTCCTTGGATTCGAAATATCAACAACATGTAAAAGTAAATCTGCATCTTCTATTACTTTGAGTGTTGACTTAAAAGAATGAATAATGCTCAAAGGTATATCTTCTATAAAACCGACTGTATCACTTATAATGACAGGAACACTATCAATGTAAAATTTCCTTGTAAGCGCATCTAAAGTAACAAAGAGTGCATCTCTTGTTTCTGCTTTTTCCTTTGCAATTAAGTTTAGGATTGAGGTTTTACCTGCATTGGTATAACCAACTAAACATATTTTAAAAAAATTTTTTCTTTTTTTGCTCTGAACATTTCTTTGTTTTTCAATATCTTTTAATTTTTCCTTTAAATATTTTATTCTAAGCATTATGTTTCTTCTTTTCACTTCAAGAATTTTTTCACCTGGTCCCCTTGTACCTATACCACCACCAAGTCTTGAAAGCCATTGTCCCATTCCCCTTAATTTACTTAATCTGTATGTAAGTTGAGCCAGTTCAACCTGAATTTTTGATTCGCTTGTCTTAGCATGTTTTGCAAAAATATCCATTATTAACTCTGTTCTATCTATGACTTTAATTTTTAGAAAATTTTCAAGATTTCTTGTCTGTCTTGGTAAGAGATCACAACCAAAAATCACACTTAGAGCGCCATTTTTTTCAATTTTTTCTTTAATTTCCATTAATTTCCCTTTACCAATATAAAATTCTGGATCAATTTTATCTCTAAATTGTATAACTTCGGAAGTAATTATTGCTCCTGCTGATTTTACAAGACTTTCAAGCTCTTGTAATTTATAACTTGATGTTTCCTTTTCCTTGGGACTAAATACTGCAACTAAAACTGTTTTTTCTTCTTTCAAGATTTAAAGGAAACAATATGGGAAAATTCTCCTGATTTTATTTTATTCTTAATTAAATCTGGAAAAACTATATTGATTGCTTCATTTATAGTTTTAATATAACAAAAATCAATACCTTCTTTTAATTCTCTTCTCGCTTTTTTAACATCAGGTTTTGAATCCTCAGGAAGAAGAATTCTTTTTATTCCACCTCTTTTAGCAGCATTTATTTTTTCTTCAAGTCCGCCTATTCTTAAAACCTCACCAGTTAGAGTGATTTCACCTGTAAAGGCTGTATCAGAGGGTAATTCTTTTTTAATAAGTGCAGATAATATAGCAAGAACAATTGCTAACCCGGCTGAAGGTCCATCCTTTGGTATTGCTCCTTCAGGTATGTGTAAATGAATATCATATTTCTTGTGAAAATCTTTTGGTAAATTGTAAATTTTACTCATTGACCTTAAATAACTGACAGAAGCATAAACTGATTCCTTTAGAACATCCCCCAGTTGCCCTGTTAATGTTAATTCTCCCTTTCCTTCCATAAGTAAAACTTCAATTCTCATTATATCTCCACCATACTCTGTCCATGCAAGTCCATAAGCTACACCTGGTTTTAATTTTCTTTCACTTTCAATTGTTGTATATATTGCAGGTCCAAGAATTTTGGATAGGTCTTTTTTATCCACAGAGGTAGCTTCACCTTTCTCTACAAAATTTTTAGCAGCATATCTTATTACTTTGGAGAGTTTTCTTTCTAATTCTCTCACACCAGCTTCTCTTGTGTATTTTCTGATTATTTCAAGTATAGCACTATCTTCTATGGAAAAATACTTGGGATTTAAATTTACTTCTTCAAGTATTCTTTTAATAAGATGTTTTTTGGCAATCATCAATTTTTCAAATTCAGAGTAACCGGGTAAATTTATAATTTCCATTCTATCCCTTAAGGCAAGAGGAATTTTGTATAAGGAGTTTGCTGTTGTTATAAAGAGTACTTCTGATAAATCAAATTCAACTTCAAGATAATGATCAACAAAATGTTTGTTTACATCTGGATCGAGAACTTCCATAAGGGCAGCATAAGGATCACCCCTGTAGTCCATTCCCACTTTATCAATTTCATCTAAGAGAAAGACTGGATTTTTTGAGCCTGCTTTTTTTATGCCCTGAATTATTCTTCCAGGAAGAGCTCCTACATAGGTTCTTCTATGTCCCCTTATTTCAGCTTCATCCCTTATTCCTCCAAGGGACATCCTTACAAATTTTCTTCCAAGAGCTTTAGCTATTGATTTTGCAAGAGATGTTTTACCTGAACCTGGGGGTCCAACAAAACAAAGAATCTGTCCTGTAATTTTTCCCTTTAATTTTAAAATTGATAGGTATTCTAAAATTCTATTTTTTGGTTCAAAAAGACCATAGTGGTCTTCATCAAGAATTTTCTTTGCTTTTTTCAAATCAAGGGTATCTTTTGTTCTTTTGTTCCATGGCATTGAAATCAACCAGTCAAGATAGGTTCTTATAACAGCTGCTTCAGGTGAAATAGAAGGTGTTATTTCAAGTTTTCTGAGCTCTTTAAGGGCATGCTCTTTTACATCCTCTGGCATACCTGATTTTTCAATCTTTTCTTTTAATATTTGAATTTCATCTCCTTCTCTATATCCGAGTTCCTTTTGAATTTGCTTCATTTGCTCATGAAGAAATACTTGTTTCTGACTCTTCTGTAATTCTTCTCTTGTTTTTTCTTCTATTTCAATTTTTAATTTTCTGAACTCAATCTCTTCAATAATTTTTTTATTTAATTCTTCAAGATATTTAAGTAAATTATCAATTTCAAGAAGTTCCTGTTTAACTTCTGCTTTAACAGGGAGATGTGTTGAAACAAAATCTGCAATTTCTATTGGTTTTCTTTTTGAAAATAAATGAGCAAGAAGGTCCTCTGGAAATCCAGGTAAAAAACCTGTAAGGGTTCTGAAATTTTCTGTTATAATTCTTGCCAGCTGGTAAGCTCTTTCATTTTCAATTAAATTCCTCTCATAAATTTCAAACTCTGCTTCATAAAACTTTCCATTGAAAATAATGTTTAAAATTTTTACCCTTTCAATACCTTCTACAACAATTCTGTAATTTCCTTCCGGTGATTTAAATTCAGTTAAAACTCTTCCTAAGGTTCCAACAGTATATAAATCCTTTATTTCAGGATCATTAACAGAGGGGTCCTTCTGTGCTAAAAAAATGAGTTCTTTTTCCTTTATTTTTAAAGCTTCTTCAAGTGCATTTTTAGAAAACTCTCTTCCTAAAACAAGTGGATATATAGAGTTAGGAAAAAGCACAACTTCCCGCAGAGGAATTAAAGGTAATTTTCTCATAAATATAATTACTTCATTAATTTGATTTTTTCAAGATTATTTTATTATAATAAACTGATGTTAAAAATTTTTTTTATTTTCTCCCTTTTACCCCCTTCAGAGATAAAGGCATATGATGTTCCAAATGATGCTGGTGGAAGAATTTCAGTTGAATGGAATCTTTCTCCTGATGATTCCTTGATAGATTTTTATATTCTTTTTAGACAATATCAAAAAGAAGGAACCTGGGCTTTGCCTGAAACTGTCTCTATATTAAAAAAAGGTGAAAATTCTTTTACTGATCAAGGTTTAAAGAATGGTATTAGTTACAGATATTTTGTAAGAGCTGTTAAGGGTGGAGAATTTATAGATAGTGATTATTCCAATATAGCAATCCCATCTGCCCAGTGGTTTCATAAAAAAAGAGCAAGTGCCTTAATACTTTTGATTATTATTGTCAGCTTGCTTTTATTTTACATTGAAAAAGCTAAAAAAGGAGAACACCTTTATATAAGAAAAATAGCCGGTTTAGATGCTATTGATGAAGCAGTGGGAAGATCAACAGAACTTGGTAAACCTTTGCTTTTTTCTCTTGGTCTTGGAACAATTGCTGAAATACCAACTATAGCAGGACTTTCTATATTAAAAAGAGTTGCGAAAAAGGCAGCAGAATATGAAACTGATTTGATTGTTCCTTGTTTTGATCCTGTTGTTTTTGTTGCTGCTCAAGAGACAGTTAAGGAGGGATATTTAGAGGCAGGAAGACCTGACCTTTATAAAGAAGGAAATGTTTTTTTCCTTTCTTATGAACAATTTGGTTACGCTGCTGGTGTTGATGGAATAATGCTTAGAGAAAAACCTGGAGCAGTATTTCTTCAAGGATATTTCTATGCTGAATCTTTAATTTTGGCAGAAACGGGTAACTCAATTGGTGCTATTCAGATTTCAGGAACAACTGCAGTTACACAGCTTCCATTTTTTGTTGCAGCCACTGATTATACTCTAATTGGTGAAGAAATGTATGCAGCGAGTGCATATCTTGAAAAGGAACCCTTATCCCTTGCTACCATAAAGGGAGAAGATTGGGTTAAGGTTCTCCTAATTATTGTTATTTTAGCTGGTGTTTCTCTTGAAACTCTGGCTTTTTTTGTTAAAAACCCCTTTTTACATTTTTTAAAAGAATTTTTTACAATTTTATAGAATGAAAAAAGAAATACCTTTAATAATTACCTTTATATCAGGACTTTTACTTGTAATAGCTCTTTTTATACCCCATGAACCCTTTGGTAGTCTTCAGGAAAGATTTAATGATTGGTATATTATTGTTTCAGGTTTTACCCTAATTCTCGGTGTTGATTCTTTGCTTTTATACCACTACCGAAAAATAAAGAGAAAGGAAAAAGATGCTCCTTATTCAGTAATTCTTATTCTTAGTTTTGTTACAGTCCTTATATGGGGTATATATTCAGGAATAAAACATGGGAACCCTTTTGCTCCTACTTCTACTTTTTTGAGATACTTTTATACATACATTTTTGTTCCACTCGGTGCTACAATGTTTGCCTTACTTGCGTTTTTTATAGCCTCAGCAGCATATAGAGCCTTTAGAGCAAGAACGTTTAATGCAACACTTTTACTTATTTCAGCAGGTCTTGTTATGCTTGGAAGAGTTCCAAAGGGTGAAGAGACAATTCCTTATTTTATTGGAATAACCTTAATTTTAATAGCCTTGATATTTGCTCTTGAAGGAATTCAAAGAGTTAACCCTTACGAAAAAGCTTTATTTTTTGTTCTTTCAATTTTATCCTTAGGAGTAATTTTCCCTTTATCTATATTACTTAAAAAGTATCTGCCTTTTATAGCAGATTGGGTTATGAATATTCCCCAGCTTGGTGCTAAAAGAGGTATTTTTATTGGAATATCACTTGGAGCAATAGCGATGTCTATAAGGATAATTCTTGGAATTGAAAGGACTTATCTAAAATGAAAAATTTTTTTGAAAAATTAGCCAGGATTGATAGAAGAATTATATACTTAATTGTCTTTATCAGTGTTACAATTCCCTTACTTACACGAAAAGGATTTAAATTTGAGCCTCTTCAGGAAGTTAAAAATGCTTACGATTTTATTGAGAAATTACCTGAAGGTTCTGCTGTTATGATATCCATAGATTATGATGCAGCAAGTATGCCAGAACTCCAACCTCTTCTTGAAGTGGTTTTAACCCATCTTTTTAGAAATAATTTTAAAGTAATAATGCTTGGGCATTGGCCTCTTGGACTTCCTCTTGGTCAGATTGCCTTGGAAAAAGTTGCAAGGGAAATGCATAAAAAATATGGAGAAGATTATGTTTTTCTTGGTTATAGACCAGGAGTTGCGGCAGTTATTCTAAATATGGGAAAAGAGATAAGAGGGGTTTTTAATTCTGATTACAGGGGGAAACCTCTTGATTCAATACCATTAATGAAAAACATTCATAATTACAATGATATAGCTTTACTTATAGGTTTTGAAGCAGGAGCAACAGGAGATTACTGGGTTCAGTTTGGACAAGCAAGGTTTGGTTTAAAGATAATTCTTACATCAACAGCAGTTGTAGCTCCTGATATGTATCCTTATTATCAGGCTGGTCAGATTGTTGGTTTAATAGGGGGGTTAAGGGGGGCTGCTGATTATGAGATTCTTGTTAATAAGAAGGGATTTGCCTATGCTGGTATGACCGCACAGACAGTAATTCATATTATTATTATTGCACTTATTCTTTTAGGAAACATAGGATATTTTGCTTTAAGGAGACTAAAATGATTGATTTAATTTTTATGTGGATAGCTGCTGGTTTAACTCTTGCTATTTTTTCCTTTTTGTATAAAGATAATCCCTTCTATAAATTGGCCGAACATATTTATGTGGGCTCAGCAGCAGCTTTCTGGTTTTTATATTTATGGTTTTTTGATGTAGAGCCTAAAATACTTACACCTTTTAAACCACTTTTTAAAGAGTATGGATTTTTTAAAATGTTTTTACATTTTGGTCCAGAGCAATGGATTCTATTTATACCAATTACACTTTCAATATTTATGCTTTTAAGATTTATTCCACCTTCAGCATGGCTTTCAAGATGGTCAATAGCTTTTCTTGTTGGTATGGCTGCTGGTCTCGGAATAACAGGTTCTTTACAAGGTTATGTTATTCCACAAATCCAAGGCACTTTACTTCCGCTATACACGGGAGATCTTTTTAGTAGCTTTAATAACATAATAATAATTATTGCAACTGTTACAACCCTTATTTATTTCTTTTTCTCAAAAGAGCATAAAGGTCCACTCGGTATTTTAGCTAAAATAGGGATTACCTTTATAATGATTGCTTTTGGAGCATCATTTGGATACACAGTAATGGCTCGTGTTTCACTTCTTATAGGAAGAATACACTTTCTCTTATTTGAGTGGCTCTCCTTTTTATTTCGTTAATATTCTTTCAGATTTCACAAAGGGAATATCTTAACCTCAGGGAATCCTATTTAAATAATAAAAATTTTTTCAAACTTGAGGAGATTTCTTATAAAATGTTTAAAGGGAATAAGAGAAATTTACTTTATTTATCAGACCTTCTTATATCCCTTTCCTCTCAAAAAAAATCAAAAGAATTCAATAATTTTTCTGATACTCTTTTTAAATATTTTAAAGATCCATCTATTGTATACTCTGTTATAAAAACCTTGGAAAGATATGGTGAACCAATAGATCTTAAATTTTTAATTGAAAAATCAAGGAAAATTTTTAACACTTTAATGTTATATGAAAGAGAATATCTTTCTGTGCTTTTAAAATTAAAAAATTATGAAGATTTCTGGAAAGAATTTTTGAATATTAAGAATAAATCAGGATTTATGGATATTTTTCTTGATTATTTGGGAGTTTTGGATGAAAAATCCATAGAGAGAATATTTAGGGAAACAAAGGAGTATGGAATAAAAGAACTCTTTCCTATTTTTTTACAAGAATTTTCAAGGAGAAAAAAGTTTGATTATGTGATTGAAATTTACAGTTTGATAGGAAAAAAAGAAAAAAGGGATTCTTTAATAGTTTTTTTATATAAAAAAGATCCTATAAATTTTAAAAATTTTTTAGAAAAAAATTTAAATAATTGTGATAAATTAAACTTTTATTTAAAAATAGGTGATTATAGAAAGGCTTATAATTTAAAGGAAAAATGTAATGATGAAAAATTAAAGATTTTATCAGATTTATATTATTTTATTTTTTCAGAAAAAAAAGCAAAGGCTGAATCAGTTTTAGTAAATAATCTTTCAAAGATAAAAGAGGAAAAACTTGAGATAGGTAAAATTAATTATTATCTTGGTAATTATGAAATTTCTGATTCAATTTTAAAAAATTTTAATTATTTTGATATTTTACTTATAAGGTCTAAAATCAGTATCTATTTAGATAGAAAAGAAAAGGCAGATTCTTTGCTTTCAAAAGCTATCCTCAGGTATCCTGATGATGATGATATTTATAAAGCTTTATTCATATATTACCTTTTGAAATTTGAAAAAAAAGAAGATATCAAAATGATTATAAAGATAAATGAAAAAATAGAAAACAATTTTGATTTTGAAATAAAGGAAAATATAGGTGAAAAATGGAAAAATTATTTTAATTTAAAAAATAAAGTTAAAAATGCAGAATTTTTTGAAATAAAAGATACTCTTCTTGATGAAAATTTAATTGCAAGTTTATATTTTGAGGGTTATAAAATTTCACTTCAAAAAGGGAAAAAAGAAGAAGCCAAAAATTTTCTAAAATATATTATAGATAATTTTAAAGATTCCTTATTTTTTACAGTAGCACAGAGAAAGATCAGAGATATTTAGGAGGTTCGTAATTTGGTGCTTCTTTTGTTATTATAATATCATGTGGATGACTTTCTTTTAATCCAAAGGGACTTATTATTACAAACTTTGATTTTCTTCTTAATTCTTTAATATTTTTGGCTCCAATGTAACCCATTCCAGCTCTAACTCCACCTGCAAGCTGAAAAAGGACATCTCGGACAGAGCCCCTATATGGAACCATTCCTTCAACTCCTTCAGGAACAAACTTTATAGCCTTATCCTGGAAATATCTATCCCTTGAACCTTTTTTCATAGCAGAGATTGAACCCATTGCTCTATATGTTTTATATCTTTTTCCCTCATGTATTATAATTTCACCCGGGCTTTCCTCAGTTCCTGCAAGAAGGTTTCCCATCATTACACAATCTGCACCAGCTGCAAGGGCTTTTACAATATCTCCTGAGTAACGAATACCTCCATCAGCTATTATAGGTATTTTATATTTTTTAGAAACTTTGAAACACTCCATTATAGCTGTAAGTTGTGGAACTCCAATACCAGCAATAACTCTTGTTGTACATATTGATCCAGGTCCAATACCTACTTTAATTCCGTCTACATCTATTTTGGCAAGATCTTCTGTTGCTTCTGGAGTTGCTACATTTCCAACAACAAGTTCTACTTCTGGATGTTTCTTTTTTATTAGGTTTGCTACATCAATAACTCTTTTTGAATGGGCATGTGCGGTATCAATAACAATCACATCAACTTCAGCCTCTAACAATTTATAAAACCTTTCTTCCCAATCATCCCCTGTGCCAATTGCAGCTCCAACTCTTAATCTTCCCTTATCATCAATATTCGCATTAGGATGCTCAATTTTTTTTGATAAGTCTTTAAGAGTAATTAATCCCTTAAGTTTCCCATTATTATCAACGACTGGCAATTTTTCAATTTTATTTTCTATAAGAATTTTATGTGCTTCTTCTACTGTAATACCCTCTCTGCCAGTTATTACATTCTTTTTCATAATTTTTTCAATAGCAATTTTTGAATTTTCTATATACCTTAAATCTCTTTTTGTTACTATCCCAACGAGAGTTTTGTCTTTTTTAACTATGGGAATACCCGATATATTATATTTTTCCATTACTTCTTTTGCCTTTTCAACTTTTTCTTCTGGTGGAAGAGTTATTGGTTCCTTTATAAACCAGCTTTCATACCTTTTGACTCTTATTACTTCTTCTTTCTGCTCATCAGAGCTAATATTTCTGTGAATTATTCCTATTCCACCCTCTTGTGCCATTGCAATTGCCATTTGAGATTCAGTCACTGTATCCATAGCAGCTGATACAAAGGGAAGATTAAGCTCTACATTTCTTGAAAATTTTGTTTTTAGATCAACTTCATGGGGCAAAACATTACTTTTGCCTGGTAATATTAAAACATCATCAAAAGTTAAAGCTTTTTCAAAATTTCTCATTTTTATTTATAATATAAAATTGAAATGAAAGTCAAAAGGTTTTTGATATTTTTTCCGGTTTTAATCTTTATCTGGATTTTAATCTATATTTCTTATAACTTTGCAATATGGAAAACTAAAAAGGATATAGAAAAGAGATTGGAAGAATTTTTAATGGAAAATGTTGAAATAGAGGAATCATTTATAAATCTTTCTGGTTTTTCTTTTAAAAATTTAAAAACAAGGTGGTTTCAAATTGAAAGATTTAATCTTGATTTCAATCTTTTTGCACTTGTTTTTTTTAAAAATGCAGGATCGCTTGATGTTGAGTATGTAGAATTTAACCTTGATTCCCTAATAAGTTTTGTAAATAAAAAGTTAAAATTAGAGAAAAAAGAGGAGAAAGAAAGGATAGGAACTTTAATTTTATTTATTGATAATGCTTTAATTAGAAAAATTAAATTGACTTATAGAAACCGTGAATATTTCTTAGAAAATTTTAAATTTTCATTAAATATACAAGGAAGGGAATACCAGTTTAAAACTTTTTTTACTTCTCCCACTATTTATAACCTTACATGCGAACTAAGCATTTTAGGAAAAGGAAAATATGTTAGAATTTTTACAAAAAACTTTAGAAGCGAACTTTTTGACTTCAATTTAAAGGCGGATCTAAAGGAAAGAGATTTTTTGATAGTACTAAATGATTCTAAGATAAAAAATTATTTTGTAAAAAATGCTAACATAGAGGGAAGCTTTGATGGAAATGTTATAGAAATTAAAAAAATGGATATTATGTCGGATATTTTAAATATAACCACAAATTTTAAGTTTAAGGATAATACTCTTAAGGGTTTCTTACAGGGTTCTTTTGTTTTTGATGGTATTAAATCGAGCATTAAAAGTGATTTTTTTATTGATATTAAAAGGGAAACTTTTTCTGGGGATATTTTATTAACTGATTTTATTTACAGGGATTTTAAATTTAATAAAATTTTTTACAGAGGAAGTATATATAAAAATTTTTACTTTGACCCAGATTCTTTTGATATAAGGTCAGATTTTTTAGAGAGTTATGGAAAAAAGGGGGATGGAGATATAACCTTTAAAATTGAGAAAATTTCTCAAGAAATATTGAATAAGTTAAATTTCTTGAATTTTATTGATAATTTTGATTTAAAAGCAACAGGAATACTTAAAATAAAAGAAAAAGATTTTGATATTATAGCACAGGGAATTTTTAAAGATATTTTGATTAAAGATTTTCTAATAGATACTCTTAATTTTACTTGTTCAAGAAATGAGGGAATTAATAGTGTTAATTTTTATTCCAAAGAGTTAAATTTTAAAGGTGTTAAAATGTCTTTAGATTTATTAGGACTACTTTTTTCTGATTTTGACAGTATAAATTTTATTTTAAAGGGAATTTTTCCTTTTTTAGGTAGTATTGAAGAAGAGGGATTTTTTATTAAAAAGGACAAAAGGGAAAAGATTAAATTAAGTAATGGATATTTATCTTTGAGTCCTTCTATTGATATTTCATTTGATTCGCTAAAATTTTTAAATGGGTTTTCAAAAATAAAAAAGGAAAATGAACTTTTTTATTTTAATCTTAAGGGGGGTGATTTGTCCTATATTCCTTTTCTGGATTTGAAAGGAGAATTAAGCTCTCAAGTTAGATTTAAAATAGAAGATAATTTTTTTGTTTTAGTAGATGGTAAAATAAATGTTAAGAATTTATTTTATAAATTTTTAAACATAGATACCTTTAATTTTTCTTTTATAAGTAGTAAAGATTCAATCAAAGGCAATGGGTATTTCATAAGTAATAAAAAAACTGGTAAGTTGAATTTGGATTATCATAAAGGAAATTACAATTTTGAAATATATGGAAATGACTTTAGTATTAATGACTTTAATATTTTTGTAAAAGACTTATTTAATCTTGAAAGGGGTGATTATGATTTTAATTTTAAAGGAAATATAAAAAATAATAAATTTGATTATATTGCTGAGGTAAATTGTGAAAATGTTTCTGGTGTATTTTATCCAGTTGCTTTGAATTTTACCAATATTCATATTTACCTTGTTTTCAGAAATGATACTTTTCTTTATGATTTTACTGGATTAAGTGGAAATGGGAGATTAAGAGGAAGTGGTATAGGAAAACTTGGTCTTGATGGAAACGGTTTTAGTGTTAGTGGTAAGGTGAGCTTAAAAGAAGTTGATATTTATCCCATACCAAATATAGAGGCTGATGTAAATGGTGAGATAGTTTATAAAGAGGATCAGAGAGGTCTTTATATAGAGGGTGATCTTTTGATAAATAAAGCTTTTATTTATCCATATTTTGAAGAAGAGGCTTTAAATAGATTTTCTAAAACGAGTATAAATTTAAACCTAAAGGGAGAAAACATTTTTATAACAAGTGAATATTTAAATGCTGAATTGAGAGGTAATCTTTCTATTTTATCTCCTGATTTTACGAGGAAAGTTTTTAAAGGAAGGTTTGATGTCAAAAGGGGAAATATTTTTTATTTGGGAAGAATTTTTGATATAAGGGGAAATTCTTATGTGGAATTGAAAGGTGAGGATAAGTTTGATCCAGAGCTTTTTATTGAGGCTGAAACCTATTATTTTAATCCTATAAATAGAGAGAAAGTAAAAATTATAGTAATAACAAAAGGTAAATTATCTGCACCTGAATTTTCTTTAAGATCTGATCCTCCAATTTATACTGAAACTGAGTTATTTAAGATGCTTACCTTTGGTTCAGAATTAATTGGCTCAACCATTATTGAAGGGACAGTTTCTACGGAAATTAGGAAAAGGTTAAAAATTAAAGAACTCTTAATAACAGGTCTTTTAAAAGGTGATCCTGTATTTACTGTTGGAACATATGTTAGTGAAAAGGTATATCTTAAATACTCTCAAGCACTTTATAATCCTTCGAGGAATCTTTATCTTATAAAATATTTTATTTTACCTACTCTTTCAATTTATACAGAAAAAGATGAAAAAGGTAGTTTACAAAGTGGTTTAGAATTGGAATTCCGTTTTTAAATCTATTTTCTAATTTTGAGGTCTGAAGCTATTGTATCAAAAAATTCTCCTATGAATTTTAATCTTTCATCATTTCTTATTCTATCAGAAAATTCAAGGAAATATATAAGTAGGATACCAAAAAATAAAGACAAAAATAACCCTCCAAGTAAAACTATAATTCTTTTTGGTTTTCTGTTATACTTTGAATACCCTGGCTTTGAGACTATGCTGAAAAATGGAATATCCTTCGAGGCTTCAATTTTTGTGTTTTCAAGTTCATTCAAAAGATTCTGATATACTCTTGAAAGAGCTTCATCTTTTCTCCAAAGTTTCATTAATTTAACACTTACTTCTGGTACTGTTTTGAGTGAAAGTCCGAATCCAGCTCCAAATCCTCTATTAATTTCTCCTTTTTCTATATTTTCTATTTCTTTTTTAAGTTCATAGTAATTCTTTTTAGCTCTTTTAACTTCCACATTATTTGTGTCCTTTATTACCGAGAGAATTGTTTTATAATCAATTTCTGCTTCAATTTCCATCTTTTTCAGTTCTGCGTATTTTGGAAAGATACCTTTGAATTCCTCTTCAATATTATGTACCTTATATTTCAATTTTATTGTTTTTAATGTATCCTCAATTGCTTTTAATTCGCTTTCAATAGCCTTAAATCTCTCCCTTAACAAATTTTCTCTTTTTTCATAAAACTGGTTGTGAATTTTTTTTACAAAATTTTCAAGATTATTTAATATTTCATTTAAAACTTTAACTCCTGTTTCAGGATGTTTATAAACAAAAGTAATATTTACCATTCCATCTTCAGCCACTTTAACTTCGTAATGATTATTAAACTTTTTAACTGCCTCTTCTATATCTTTTGCCTTAAAAGTATCAATAAGTTTTAGTTTTATGATCATTGGAACTATAACTTCTTCTTTTTTGGCAAGAGAAGCAAGGATATCTGAAGGAGTTATAAAGGTTCCGAAACTAATAGGTATGTTTTCAAGTAATCTTAAATATTCAGAAGGTAAAGTTTGACCCTTTGCTTCAATCTGGTAGGGCATTAAAGTAGTACTTATAATATATTTTCTTGGTATAAAGAAGGAGACAATTAAAACAGTTAGTGTTGAAAGTATAAAGAATATATAAAAAACTTTTCTCCATTTTAAAAAAGTTTCAAATATTATTTTGAATCCCATAGTATTATTATGTCCCCATCTTCTAAATAAGGGTTTTGAGAGAGATCACCTGTTTTAAAGTATTTTTCCATTTGAAGTGTATCAATTTTACTATTTCTTTTTAAAAGAACAAGTTTAACTTCATCATTAATACCTGCTTCTTTTAAAAATTCTGAAACTCTTTTTAAACTTTCAAAATGATAAACTCCTCTTTTACCTTTTTCTCCTACTAAATGAATTTCAATTGGTGCAATTTCAGCAAGATAGACTTTTGCTATGGTTCCTTCAAACTTTTCTTTTATTTTTTTATTTATTTCTTCTTCAATTTCCTTTAAAGTTTTACCGTCAACTTTAAAGAAACCGAGGTTGGGGCCACTTACTTCTGTAAGGGGTTCTGTAAGGGGTGAAGATGAAAATTTCAATGATGTTGGTGTTGTAATTATCCAGATTTCACCTGTATTAGTAACCTGCTGAATATAAACTTGATTATAGGTCCCAAAAAAAATTATATGGAGGATATCTCCTTTTCTTATTTTATAGTTTTCAGGAACCATATAAGCCTTTGAACTTGAAATATAAGGGATAAATTTTGAGGGAACTTCATAATATATTATTTTCTGTGTTTCTGATGTAATTTGAGCGATGAAAAATAATAAAATCATAGGTAGATTTTATGAAAAAATTTTTCTTAAAATCAAAAAATGAGAAATATTCCAGATCCCTTAATTTTTAAAAATAATTCTCTTTTAATACTTGACCAAAGAAAGCTTCCTCAAAAGGAGACTTATTTTGAGGCAAGAAGTTATTCTGATGTTAAAAAAGCAATTAAAGAAATGATTTTAAGAGGTGCTCCTTTAATTAGTATTGCAGGTGCTTATGGAATTTTACTTGGACTCAGGAGGAATTTTAAAATTGATAGTTTTTATAAAATGAAAGATGAACTTCTTTCTTTAAGAAAAACAGCCTATAATTTGAATTTTATACTTTCTATTTTAGAAGAATTAATTAAAAAAGGTGCAGGATATAAAGAACTTTTAAAAGAAGTTGAAAGAATTTTTGAGGAAGAAAAGGAAAGATGTGAGAAAATAGGTGAAAACGGATATAAGATATTTAAGAGTAATAAATATAAGAGAATTCTAACGCATTGTAATACAGGAAAACTTGCTACAGGAGGTATTGGAACTGCTTTAGGTGTTATATATAAATCACGGAAAAATATTGAACATGTTTATGTGACTGAAACAAGACCTTATTTCCAAGGAGCAAGATTAACTTCTTATGAACTACATAAATCTAAAATTCCTTTTACAATTATAATTGACAGCATGGCATCTTTTCTGATGTTAAAGAGTGAGATTGATGCAGTTATAGTTGGTGCTGATAGAATAACAGAAGATGGGTATGTTGCAAATAAAATAGGAACTCTTTCACTTGCTATTTCAGCAAAGGAATATGGTGTTCCTTTTTATGTTGCAGCTCCAGTATCTACCATAGATTTTAAATTAAGAGGCATGCAAAATATTCCAATTGAGACAAGAAGTGGGGAAGAAGTTAGAGGATGGGGAAAAACAAAATGGGTCCCCAAAGATTATAAAATTCTTTATTATTCTTTTGATTTAACTCCTCCTAATTTAATAAAATACATAATTACTGATTTAGGAAATTTTAAACCTGAAGAAATAAAAATGGTTCAAATCCAACAAAAAAGGGAGGAGTTTTTAAATGCCAAATAAGCATTATGCTTTTGTTTTAATAAAAGTTCAACCTGGAAAAGTTCCTTCTGTTGCTCAAAAGCTTTATAATATAAATGAAGTAAGGGAGATTTTTATGGTTACAGGTCCTTTTGATATTCTTGCAATTGTTGAGACTGATAGCTATGAAAGACTCGGTGATATACTTGCAGAAGAAATTCAAAAAATTCAGGGAATAGAAGAGACACAGACTCTTATGGCTTTCAGAACATATAAATATTTAGAAAGATGAAAAAAAAATTTTTTTTAAATTTTTTTCTGAGTTTTTTTCTTAATGCTACAATAACAAATTTTGTAATTACTCCTTCTAATTTTACAGTTGGTGATATTGTGACTATTTCAGTGACAGCTGATCAGGACGGTCCTATTTCCTTTTTTATTGCAAATAGTAACAATTTAATTTCGCCAAATACTGGAAATATAATAGGAGGAGTCTATCAAGGTCAACATAGAATTTTTAAAGCAGGTAGAGATTCAGTTTATGTAGCAGGTATACCAGGTAATGCTTATAGTAATTCTTTTCTGGCTAATCCAAAACCCCCAAACAGAATTTTATTATTATTCAATACCCAAAGTCATCTTCCGGGAGACAGTTTGAATAAGGGGAGAGGTTCAATTAATTTACCAATTTTTCAAGTTGGTCAGAATGTAAATTTCACTATAAAACTTACAGATATATATTATAATGAAAGTTCATATTCAGATACTTTAAATGTAAACCTTTATACAGATGACCCTCATGCAACTATTTCAAATACAATTTCTTTCTTACCGGGTGAAACTTCAAAAACTTTTTCCGCAGTTTTCAGGAGAGCAACAATGCCTTACCAGTTTACTCCCTCTGATAAAAGAATATTAATGGGGGTTCCAAGCAATCCCAATTTTAGAGGAGATACTGTTAGATTTAACACAAATTCTCCTTATTTTCATGTTCAGGCAGGTAATTATTCAAAACTTCTGATACTGGAAAATTGGGATTCATCAGGTATAAGGATAAGTGAACAATTTGATCCGGGAAATTCAAATTCTGGGAAGATTCAGAAACTTAAACCTCACCCCTCTGGTTCAAATTTTTGGCTTGAAGCACTTGCTTGTGATTATTATTACAATAGGGTTGTTGGAAATAATCTTCAGGTTACCTTAGAGTTTGAAACACCACTTCCACAGGGTAGCTCTGTTACTCCTAATATTATTAATTTAAATGATGGAAGAGACACCTTTACTATGAATATTTCTACTTCTGGTCTTTATTCTTGCTATTTGAATGATAGTGGAAACAGCATACAAAGTAGGGAAGAATTACTTGATATAAGAGGAAGCTTTTATAATATAACGGTTGACCCTGATACAATTCTTTCCTGTACTCAACTTTTTAGATTTATTGTAAGATATTATGATGCTTCAGGTAGTCAAACAAACTCAAATCATAAGATTTTTTTAACTCCTGTTTTTTCTACGAATTTGAACCAGCGAGCCTCAGGTTTTCTTTCTGATTCACAAATTCAGTTAAATCAGGGTATTGTGGATATTTATCTTAGATATTGCACACAGGCTTCAAATGAGGTAATAAAGATAAAAGTGACTGATGAGATTGGAACAGCACCCTTTTACTCAGAACCCATATATGTTAATAGTTTTGTATCCATGGGTGATACTTTTATAGTGTATCCTAACCCTTTTGGTAATGTTGAGTATGGGGGGGTAAAATATGAACAGCTTAAAATAGAGTTTTACCTTCCGGAACCATCAGATGTTGAAGTTTTTATTTATGATTTATTTGGTCACCCGGTGAGAAAATTTAAACTTTTGACACTTACATCCGGCAAACATGTTATAACCTGGGATGGAAAAAATGAATCAGGTAAAAAGGTTGCAAGTGGTGCTTATGTTTTAATTCTCAATGCAGTAAAAGGTGCAAGGACTGTTTATAAAAAAAGAAAAACAATTTCTGTGATATGGTGATTATAAATTTTTTAAATTTGATTATTTTCGGAACCTGGGGAGTCCCGGGTTCCTTTATGCTTCATGCTCCAACAGCAAGAATTTTTTCACTTGGTTCATCATATACAGCACTCACAGGAGATCCTGCTTCAATTTATTACAATCCTGCAGGAATTGCTGAATCAAATCCCCAGGAAATTCAATTTTCACAGAGCCCTTTACCACTTGGTGGACAGTATGGCTGGTTATCCTATGTTAGACCAACTTTGAAAATTGGAAGTTTTGGTTTTGCTATATTATTTATCAATTCAGGTAAAACACAAATTGTGGATCCAGATGGAAGATTTGGAGGAAATTTTAACGATTTTGAATCTGCACTTTATTTTTCCTATGCAAGGGAATTTTCAAAATATCTTGATATGGGATTGTCGTATAAATTACTTTATAAAACTATTTCAAGGTATGCTTCAATGGGTCATTCCTTTGATTTTGGATTTATAATTCTTCCTGAAAATATTTATAAAATAGGTCTATCTCTTGTTAATGCAGTAAATGTTCCTTACAAACTTATTGAGGAATCCGAGGAAATTCCATTAACTTTAAGAGCTGGATTATCATCAAATCTATTTGAAGGGAAATTGAATTTGCTTTTAGACTTTTTCTCTATTACTGGCTGGAATGAGAACTTTTATTCTTTTGGGATAGAATATTACCCGATTGACTTATTTTCTTTAAGAATAGGAATTTCGAAGTATAATTTCACAGCAGGTTCAGGTGTTTTCCTTAAATTACCCGGTAAGAAAATAGGAATTGATTTTGGTGGTGCTTATCAGTATGAGAGTAATGGTTTATTTCCCTTGACAGGTTTTATAACCCTATGGTTTCAATTTGCTGGCTTTAGAGTTGAGGTTTCTCCTAATGTTAGGGTATTTTCGCCGAGGTCAAGAGAGAACAATATTTTAAGAATAGACCTTTTTACACAAACAAAGCATGAAATTGAAAAATGGCAATTTGTTATTAAAGATTCTAAAGGAGAAATAAAGAGAATTTATAAGGACTTTGGAGAACCTGCTAAGGAACTTTTATGGGATGGAAGAGATGACCTTGGAATTCTTGTAAGTGATGGATCCTATTATTATGAATTTAGAGTTGTTCAAAAGGACGGAAGCGTCTTAACTGATTCAGGATTTCTTGCGGAGGTAAAAACCCTGGGTCCAAAAGGTGAAATTTTTTATAGAGAAAAGGGTAAGGTTCCAGAAGAAAAAGAAGAAATTGAACAAAAATGATTAATACAATCTTAAAACTATTTTTTATAGGTATTTTATTTTCTCCTCAGGAAATTAAGCTGATTGAAGATGCAGAAACACTTTTTCATGAAGGTTTATACCAGGATGCTATCCAGATGTATGAAAAGGTCCTGAAAACAAATTTAGGAAAAGAGATGAGAAGAGAAATTTTTTACAGGATTGGTGAATGTTATTTCAATCTTGGAGATTATCAAAAATCCCTTAGTATATTTGAAAAATTGGAGGAAGAATCCTTTAAAACCTATATTTATCCAGAGGTTTTATATGCACTTGGAATTATTCACCTTGCTTTAGGCCATTATGATAAAGCAAAATTTTATCTGATTGAAAAGATAAAAGATTTTCCTTCTTATGTGTCAGATATAAGAGTTAATGAAGGTCAGGGTATTTATTATTTTACTCAAGAAATTTATGAAAGTTCTTATGAAAAATTAAAGAATGCAATAAGTGGAGTGGGAATTTTCTATAAGGGAATGACACTTGCAAGATTGGGAAGACCGGTAGATGCTCTTAAAGAATTTAAGAAAATTCAGATTTTATATCCTTTTACTCCACTTGCAGAATATGCTGCGTATGTTTCAGGAGAAGCAATGTTTATAAATAATGATTTCACAGGTGCTTTAAACCTTTACCAAAAATTTATTGAATCTTTTGGTACTTCCCCCCTTGTTGACTATGCAAAATATAAAATAGGCGTTTGCCTACTTCATTTGGGGAATAAAGCACAAGCTCTTACATATTTAAATTCCCTTCTTGGTCACCCTGATGAAATTCTTGTTGCACACTCCTATTTGATGGGAGGAATTGTTTTAAGGGAAATGGGGGACTATGAAAAGGCAATTAAGTATCTTTTAAAAGCAGCTTTTGATTTCCCACAAGTTGGTTCAGCCCCACTTGCTCATATGGAACTTGGAAAAACATATTTATTGACAGGTAATAAGGAACAAGCCTTAATAACTTTTAAACAACTTTCAAACACTTATATGACAGGTGAATTTTCTGGTATAGGAGATTATCTTACAGCAAGTATTTTATACAGGGATAAAAGGATACTTGAGGCCCAGTTTCAGCTTGAAAATTTGATTAAATATTATCCAAAGTCATACATTTTGCCTGCTGCATATGTTCTTTTATTAAAATGTATGATTGATTCAAGAGAAACAAAAGAAGCAATAGTTAGAGGAGAAGAATTTTTAAAAAGTGATATTTATAAACTTGATGGAATAAATAATAGCTACGCTGAGAAATGGATTGCAAGGCTAAAATTGATGCTTGCTGAAGCTTACTATGAAGAAAAAGACCTTGAGAAGGCTACAAAATACTATGAAGAATTAATTGAGAGTGGAGACCCTGATATTATGGCAGAGGTTTTTAATGGTCTTGGCTGGTGTTATCTGGAAAGTGAAAGATATGATGCAGCAATTCAAAAATTTGATGTTGTTATATCTTCATATCAAAAAGATACACTTGCACTTACTTCTTCCCTTTTTGGTAAAGGAGTGGCAATTTATAATTCTTGTGCTCTGTTGCAGGATGAATCACAGAGAGGAGATAGGTTTAAAAGTGCGGCGTTTACTTTTAAAGATGTTGTCAGGTTTTATCCTTCATCTTTCCTTGCACCAGCGGCTTTATTCTATGCTGGTGATGCTTTTGCAAAAGCAAATCTTTATGGAAATGCAGTTCAGGAATGGGAGGCAGTTCTTTCAGAGTATCCGGGTACAAAATATGCTGGATATGCTGCCTACTGGCTTGGTGATACTTATTTTAGAGCAGGTGAACTTGAAAAAGCTGTATCTTATTTCAGAATTCTACTTGAACAGTATCCTGAAAATGATCTTGTGAGAGAAGGTTATTTAAGGCTTGCTTCAACCTATTACACGATGAAGGATTATGATAATGCAAGAGATATATTAAAAAAGTTTCTTTCAGTTTTCCCGGATGATTCTCTGGTAAAAGATGCTAAATCACTTTTAGAACAGGTTTATTATTTTAAATCTGAAAAGGAGCCTGAAAGAATTGAGGATTATGCAAAGGAATTTCCGGAAAGTGAACTTCTTGCTCAGAGACTTTATAATGAAGCAGTTACACTTTACAATAATAAAAAATACGAGGATGCGATTGAAAAAGCAAAGAGGGTTATACTATTGTTTCCATCATCTATTAATGCGGCAGAGGCTCAAAAAATTGTTATTGCTTCTTACGGTTCATTAAATAACTTTAAAGCAATGGCAGAAGAAGCTGAGAGATTTGTCCAGTATTTTCCTGAACATGAAGAGGTTCCGACAATGTTAAAAGTTGAAGCCCAGGGTTTGATTCAGGAAGAAAATTATGTAAAGGCAAATGAAGTTCTTGATAAACTGATTAGAAACTATTCTTCTTCTCCTGCTGCAAAGGAAGGTATTATTTTAAAAGGTGAAGTTTTACTCAATCTCGGTAAGCTGAGAGAAGCTATTAAAACTCTTGAAGAGAGTTCTCCGACTGAAGAATATGCATCAAGATATTATTATCTTTTAGGAGAGGCTTATAATAAACTTGGCCAGATTGATAAAGCCATAAGTTATTATTTATCACTTTTAAAATTCGGGGATATAGATGATATTTATAGAATAAAAGGTTTATATACTTTGGCAAGTCTATACCAGATTAAGGGTGATTCAAGAAATGCTGCGCAAATTTATGAAGCAATAGCGAAGGTAACAAGTGACCCAGCTATAAAAGAGGATGCTCTATCAAGAGCAAATCTTTTGAAGAAACAATGAGTTCAATTCTCTATAAGAAAAAATTTATTTTAAAATGATACTCGGACAACCTATATTAAAATTAGCTTTAAACCCCTTTATGTTAGTTTTAGAAATTGCCTCACTAATTGCATTATGGGCAATAATTGATAGATTACTTGCATACAGCAGGCTTTCAGAAAAAGAGGAACAGAAATTTATTGATAGAACTAAAATACTTATAGAAAAAGGAAGGTTTGAGGAATTGAAAGCTTTCAGTTCGGCTATTAATAGACCATTCGCAAAGGTAGTTAATCTTCTTGCAGAGAATATTCAATATCCCAAAGAGGTTCTCGAATCAATCTTGGAAAGCGCTTTGATGCTTACAAGACTTGAACTTTCAAAAAAACTAAATATTCTTGGAACAATAAGTTATATTGCTCCACTCCTTGGTCTTCTCGGGACAGTGGTTGGGATAATACAGGCATTCTATTCAGTAGCTAAGATGGGGGCAACAGTAGGACCTGAAGCTATGATGGAAGGTGTTGCTGTTGCTCTTTTGACCACAGCTCTTGGTATTATTATTGCAGTCCCGTGTGCTATAATGTATAATTATTTTAGGAACAAAATTGACCATCTTATGGCAAGAATTGAAGTTTCTGCTGAAGAAATTATGAATTTTATGATCTATGTTAAAGAACAAAGGGAAAAAGTTTAATGAAAAGAAAAAAGGGGTTTTTAAAAGAAAGTGATTTTGAAATAGATTTAACACCTGCAATAAATATCGCTTTAATTTTAGTTTTAATTTTTATAACAGGAGCGGTTACAATATTTCAGACATGGCTTACTGTTTCTTCACCAAAAGTGAAAAAAGCTCCCAATGTTCAGGAACAGACTATGACAGAGTTTAAAGTAAATATTCATCTTTCAGCTGATGGAAACATTCTATTGAATGAAGAGCCGGTGAATTTTAATAAACTTGATTCTTTACTTCCCTATTTACTTATAAGAAGTGCAACTGGACTTGTTCTTGTGAGTGCTGATTCACAGGTAGAACACGGAAAAGTAGTAGAAATTATTGATCTTGCAAAACAAAAAGGAGCAAGGGAAGTTGCTTTATTAAAAAGGGTAAGATGAAATGAATAATAATGAATTTGCCAAAATTAATGTTACACCTTTGTGTGATATTTCCTTTACACTTTTACTTACCCTTATGATTGCAACTACATACCTCGCTATAAAACAAGCTCCTTTCAGGGTGATATTACCTGATGTTGAAACTGTTGAACCAAGAGGTGCAGATGTAGTTACTCTTGATATAGATGAAAGAGGTGAAAAAATTGCTATTAACGGTAAAATAGTATTATGGGATAATTATATAAGTATTTTAAAAGAAGAGGCGGAAAAAGATCCATATAAACTTTTACTTATAAGAGCAGATAAAGGAACTCCTCATGGAATAGTTATGAAAGTTTTATCAGAGATTAAAAAATTGAATGCTGAGCTTACCTTAGAGGATAAAGAAGGATTTAATAAGATTGCATTTGGAACAAGGAAGAAAAAATGAAAGTATCAACTACAAAAGCATATAGGTATATTTATAAAACCCCAAGATATTCAGATCATGTAGGTTTTATAATCTCAATAATAATACATATAATCATATTTTTACTTCTACTTTTAAGACAGGAGATATATACCGAAAGAACTTCCCTTTCTGTTACTTTAATAGAAGAAACAAAAGAGAAAGAAGCAGAGAAAAAGGAAGTTCAAAAGGAGGAAAAGAAACCTGGCCCAGAAGTTAGGCATAAACCCAATTTATTTGCAGCAATTCAACATACAATAGAAAAACCACCTCCGCTTCCAAATATAAATATAAAACAAAGAATTGAAGCACCTAAAATTGAAATTTCAAGAAAATTGTCAATAGAACCTGGTCCAATTGTTCCTTTGAAAAACATAGAGATAAAGTCCGTAACAGAGGAAATAGGACCTCAGGCAAAAATAGATTTAAAGTCTCTTCAAGCAGAGGAAACAGGAATTGGTTCTGAAATAGTTGTAGGTCAGGGTGTAGCAACATCAGAAATATTGAAAAGACCTGCCTATAAGCCAACTATTGATATATCAAAACAGGTTGCTGAAGCTGGACTAGGCACAGGTGGAGCTGCCCCATGGGGTCCTGGTGGAGGAAGTGGTGGAGCTTATGGAAGTGGAAGGATAGAGCTTAAAGTTAAAGCAGAGGAACCTCCTCCACCTCAACCAGTGACCTCTCCTTCTTTTTCTTTAAGACCTGAAACAAAGAAAAAAGAAAAAAAGATAGAAGTTGAAATTTCAGGCTCAATAGCTGGTAGGAAAATTATGAATAAAATTATACCCCAGTATCCCTCCTGGGCAGCTGAAAGAGGTGTTCAGGCTGTTATTACCTTAAAGGTTGAAGTAGAACCTGATGGAACAGTTAGAAAGAATGTTCTTGTTATAGGCACGAGTGGTTACCCAAACTGGGATAATATTGTTAAAGAAGCGGTTCTCTCTTGGAAATTTGAAGCATTACAAGAAAAAGTTATTCAATCAGGTTATATAACTTTTAAGTTTGTTCTTGAATAAAAGAATATGAAAAGAATTTTTAAACTTTTATTTTTAATAATTTCTTTAAATATTTATGGTCAGGGAACTCAAACATCCCAGGAGGAAGTGGAAATAAAAGGTAAGTTCAAAGGTAAAATCAAGGAGAGAAAACCCATATGGAACCTGACCTTTGACCTTTTTGATGCAGCATATGAACCATTCGAAAATAAAGGTTATATCTTTGATAATAGATTTGGAAAAGGGATAATAAAATCTCCTCTTCCTTCTCTTGCTTCAGAAGAGTTGAGAAAACCATGGCTCCAAAGTATAGTTCAGGGAGAAGTTGGAATATTTTATCCCTTTTATGGAAGAGATGTTAAAACCTGGAAACTTACTATACTTGATGCAAAAGGAAACATCTTTAGAGTATATTCAGGAGAGGATGAACCTCCTTCAAAAATTAAATGGGATGGTAGAAATGGAAAAGGGGAAATTTTAGATGTGAGTCTTTTATATTTCTATACTGCTGAGGTTCAGGATGAGGCAGGAAATATTGTAAAAACACCTGAAAAATCCATTAAACTTTCAGGAATTCTCTGGCAGGATGGTGTGAACTGGATAATATCAATTGACGGAAATGAAGTTTTTGAAAAAAATTCAAATAAAATAAAAAATTATAATCTTTTGGAAGAAGTGAGAAGTATCATTAAAGAAAAGGCTAAGGTGAAGGTAGAAGTTATAGTTTATGGTCAGAATCCTGAACTAACAAGAAAAAGATTCGAAACACTGATAAATGATTTGAGAGAAAATTTAAGAATACCAAAGGGGAAAGTCATTTACATGGAAGGATACTTTAAAAGAACAGGTTATGAAACTTCAAGAATTGATTTTATTATACTTTAATTAAAAAATTTATATATTTTTTAAAAGTATAAAACCACCTATTAAAAGTAAGATAAAAATTATAGAGAGTAAATTGAAGTATTTGTTAATAAAATTTTTTATCCCTTCACCATAAATTTTTAAAAGTATTGCAACAGTGAAGAATCTTAAACTCCTTGATAAAATTGATGCTAAAAAAAATATAAAGATGTTTATTTTAAATACACCTGCTGAAACTGTAAAAACCTTATAAGGTATTGGTGTAAAACCAGCTGTAAAAATTGCAAGAAAGGAGTTATTATTATATAGAATGCTAACCCGTTCAAAAGTATGAGCTGAAAAAATGTAAGAAAAAAAGAAATTTTTCGTTAATTCCCATAATCCATATCCGATATAATAACCAATCAAACCACCTGCGACAGAGCAAATTGAACATAAAAAGGCAAAGAAAAGGGCTTTTGTCCTGTTTCCAAGGCACAAAGCCATAAGGAGAGGATCTGGTGGAACAGGGAAAAATATGGCTTCTGTTGTTGAAAAGAAGCACAAAGCAGTAGGGCCACTTTTTTTATCTGCCCAGCTTAATACCCAGTTATATAATTTTTTTAGTGTTTTAAACATTTTAAAAATGGAATTATAACTTATGTAGTGAATTTTTTTAAAATAAAAGTTATAATATTTTCTTAATGAAAAGTGAATATATAAAGGTTTACGGTGCTCGGGAACATAATCTAAAAAACATTAATGTGTTTATTCCAAAAAATAAATTTGTTGTAATTACAGGGATTTCAGGATCCGGAAAATCCTCCCTTGCCTTTGATACATTGTATGCGGAAGGTCAGAGAAGATACCTTGAATCCTTATCCTCTTATGCAAGACAGTTTATAGGTAAGATTGAAAAACCAGATGTAGATTTCATAGAAGGTCTTTCACCAGCCATTGCAATAGAACAGAGAAAGGTTCAAAAAAATCCAAGATCAACTGTAGCCACAGTTACAGAAATATACGATTATCTGAGACTTTTATTTGCAAGGATAGGAGTTCCTTATTGCCCTGAATGTGGAATAAAACTCTCTAAAAGCACAGTTGATGAAATAGTTGATGTTATATTAAAAAGAAAAAATCATAAGGTAATTATACTTAGTCCTCTTGTCAAGGGAAGAAAAGGTGAGTATAAAAATTTGTTTGAAAGATTAAGAAAACAGGGTTGGTCAAGGGTCAGGGTAAATGGTTCTATATACGAATTAAACGAAGTTCCAGAACTTGATAAAAACAAAAAACATAACATTGAACTTATTATTGACAGATTAATTATTAAAGAAGATGCAAGATCAAGAATTGCAGAATCCATAGAGAATGCTTTCAAATACGGTGAAGGAAGGGTAATTGTATATTATTTAGATGATGATAAAGAAGAAATATTTTCAGAGTCCCTCAAATGTCCTAAATGTGATTATTCTCTTCCGGAACTTGAACCAAGACTATTTTCTTTTAATTCACCTTATGGTGCCTGTAAGGAGTGTCACGGATTAGGTTTTAAAAGCGAAATTGATCCTGAACTTATAATAAATCCCTATATTTCAATACTTGAAGGCGCGATAAGACCAATAGGTGAACCTTATGGTTCCCTTTATTATAAACTTTCTAATCTTGCCAGAAGATTTAGAACTTCTCTTGATAAACCATGGAAAGATTTACCAGAAGATTTTAAGAAAAGAGTTCTTTTTGGTGATGAAGATTACTATGATTTTGAAGGCATAATTCCCTTTCTTTTAAGGAAATTTGAAGAAACAGAATCTGATTATGTTTTAGAGGAAATTGAAAAATATATTGTAAAAAAAACATGCCCTGAATGTAAGGGAGCAAGGTTGAATAAAAGTGCCCTCTCTGTAAAAATTAAGGATAAGAATATTTACGATTTAACTAAAATTGATGTAAAAAGTGCAAAGGAATTTTTTGAGAATTTAGATTTAAGTGAAAGAGAAAGGTTGATTGCAGAAAGGATAATAAAGGAAATATATGCAAGATTATGTTTTCTTGATGATGTTGGACTTTATTACCTTACACTCGACAGAACTATGGAGAGTCTATCAGGAGGAGAAGAGCAGAGGGTAAGACTTGCTACACAGATAGGAAGTGGTTTAACAGGTGTTTTATATGTTCTTGATGAACCTTCTATAGGTCTTCATCCAAGGGATAATGAAAAACTTATAAATACTCTTTTAAAGTTAAGGGATTTAGGTAATACAGTTTTAGTTGTAGAACATGACGAACTCACTATAAAACTTGCTGACCATATAATTGATCTTGGTCCTGGAGCAGGTGAGGATGGGGGTTATGTAGTTGCCCAAGGTAGAGTTGAAGATGTAATGAATTCTCCTAATTCAATAACTGGAAAATATTTAAAGGGAGAGTTAAAGATAGAAATTCCTGAAAAAAGAAGAGAACCAAGCGATAGGTGGCTCATTCTTGAAGGGGCAAGGGGATTTAATTTAAAAAATATCACTTTAAAGATACCTCTTGGACTTTTTGTATGTATAACTGGGGTATCAGGTTCAGGAAAAAGTACGCTTATTATTGAAACTCTTTATAAGGCACTTAGAAGAATGCTCTATAACTCACCTGAAATTCCTGCACCCTATGATTCAATAAAAGGAATAAGAAACATTGATAAGGTTATAAACATTGATCAATCACCCATAGGTAGGACTCCAAGATCAAATCCAGCAACCTATACAGGTCTCTTTACACCAATAAGAGAACTTTTTGCCTCTCTTCCTGAAAGTAAAATGAGGGGATATAAACCAGGTAGATTTTCTTTTAATGTTAAAGGTGGAAGGTGCGAAGCCTGCGAGGGTCAGGGTTACAATATTATTGACATGCTTTTTTTACCCAGTGTCCATGTTCCCTGTGAAGTTTGTAAAGGGAAAAGATATAGTAGAGAAACTCTTGAAATAAGGTATAAAGGGAAAAATATAGCAGAAGTCCTTAATATGTCTGTTAAAGAAGCTTACGAATTTTTTGAAAATATTCCCCAGGTCAAAAGAAAACTGGAACTTTTAATGAATGTCGGGCTTTCCTATATTAAATTAGGACAACCTGCAACAACTCTTTCAGGAGGGGAAGCTCAGAGAATAAAACTTGCAAAAGAATTATCAAAAGTAGCTACTGGAAAAACTCTTTACATTCTTGATGAACCAACAACCGGTCTTCATCTTGATGATATAAAAAAACTTCTCAATGTTTTAAAGCTACTTGTCAATAAAGGCAACACTGTAATTGTAATTGAACACCAACTTGATGTCATAAAATCAGCTGACTGGATAATTGACCTTGGACCAGAAGGAGGGGATAAAGGCGGCTACATTATAGTAGAAGGTCCACCCGAAAAAGTCGCAATGTGTGAGGAATCTTACACAGGTAAATTTTTAAGAAAAATTCTGAAAATTGAAGAAAAAGTAAAATTATGAAGAAAATTTATAATTTTATTGGAAGAGAAGAACTTTTAAAAATTGTAAAAAATGCATTAAAGGAGGATATAGGAAAAAGAGATATTACAAGTGAATTAATTTTTAAAAATAATGAAAAGGCAAGATTCTATTTGATCTCAAAAAATAAAGGAATATTCTGTGGCACAGAAATTTTTAATCTTGTTTTTAAAGTTTTAAATAAAAATATTAAAATTGAATGGTTCAAAAATGATGGAGAGTTTATAAAAAATATGGAGAAAGTTGCTAAGTTAGAGGGAGAAATAAAATCAATATTAAAAGGAGAAAGGGTTGCTTTGAATTTTATTTCTCATCTTTCAGGAATTTCAACCCAGGTTTATAATTTAAAAAAGATAGGGGGAGATTTAATAATCAGGGATACAAGAAAAACAATTCCTCTTTTAAGAAAACTTCAAAAATATGCAGTTTATGTTGGAGGAGGTAAAAATCACAGAATGACCCTTTCAGATGGAATTATGATAAAGGATAATCATAAAAAATTAAAAGGCTTAAAAGAAATTTTAGAAATTGTAAAAGAAAAAAAACTTGAAAAAAATACAATTTTAGAAGTAGAAAATATAAAAGAATTAAAACTCGCCCTTCAATACGGAATAAAATACATCATCCTTGATAATATGAAAATTAAGGAGATAAAAGAAGCCCTTAAATTAAAAGATAATAAAACCTTTTTCGAAGCAAGCGGTAATATAAATTTTAAAAATATTAAAAAATATAAAAATCTTGGAATAGATGCAGTTTCATGTGGTTTTTTAACCCATTCTGTTAAAAGTTTTGATTTTTCTCTTGAAGCAGAGGAGGTTCTAATTGGATAAAGAAACAAAGGAAAAAATTGAAAAGATACTTGAGTTAAAGGAGAAAAAGAATGCTTTGATTCTTGCTCATAATTATCAAATTCCTGAAATTCAGGATATTGCAGACTTTGTTGGAGATTCTTTAGGACTTTCTCAAAGGGCAAAGGAAGCTGATAAACCCTTAATAGTTTTCTGTGGTGTTCTTTTTATGGCAGAAACAGCCAAAATTTTGAATCCTGACAAAAAGGTTCTTATTCCGGATTTAGAGGCAGGTTGTTCACTTGTTAATAGTATAACACTTGAAGAATTAAAAAAATGGAAGGAAAAACATAAAGATGCTGTGGTTGTTGGTTATATAAACACTTCTGCGGAAGTTAAGGCAGAGTGCGATTATATATGTACTTCAAGTAATGCAGTAAAAGTTATAGAGGCAATTCCAGAGGATAAAGAAATCCTCTTTTTACCTGATATGTTTCTTGGTTTTTATGTTCAATCAAAAACTAAAAGAAAAAATATTCATATATGGCCTGGAGAATGTCATGTTCATGCTGCAATTAGGCTTGAGGATATAAAAAAAGCCCATTCTGAACACAAAAATGCAGAACTTTTAATACATCCCGAATGTGGATGTTCAACTTCTTGTATGTTTCTTGTTCAAGACGGAACAATAAGAGGTGAAATTTTATCAACAAGTGGAATGATAAAATATGCAAAAAATTCTAATTCTCAAGAGTTTGTTGTTGCAACAGAAATAGGAATTTTGCACCCTTTAAGAAAATCATTGCCCAATAAAAGTTTTTATCCTGTAAGTGAGAATGCAATTTGTGAATATATGAAAAAAATTACAGTTGATAAATTATTAAAGAGTCTTGAAGAGGAAATATATGAAGTTATTGTTCCGGAAGAAATTGTGGAGAAGGCACGAAAGAGTATAGAGAGAATGCTTTCAATATGTTAAAAACTTAAGTATTTATATTTATACTAAAGAATAACTTCCTCTCTTCTGTCTGAATGGCATTGTATATTTACTGCTACTGGTAAAGAAGTAATGTGGCACGGATAAGTTTCAATATGAACATCAAGGGCTGTTATTCTGCCTCCGAGTCCCATAGGTCCTATTCCCAGTTTATTAATCTCTTCAAGCAATTCTTCTTCAAATTGTGCATAAAAGGGATCAGGATGCCTTTGGCCAAGTGGCCTTATGGTAGCTTTTTTAGCAAGAAAAGCGCAATACTCAAAGGTTCCTCCTATACCAACGCCTACAACAATAGGGGGACATGGATTTGAGCCAGCTTTTTTTACTGTTTCAATTACAAATTTTTTTATACCTTCTTTTCCTTCTCCAGGAAGAAGCATTTTAAAGGCACTCATATTTTCACTTCCACCACCTTTTGGTTCAAGGACTATTCTTAGTTTATCTCCTTTAACAATATCAAAATGAATAACAGGGGGAGTATTGTCTCCTGTATTTTTTCTTCTTAAAGGGTCTTCAACAATTGATTTTCTTAAATAACCCTCAGTATAACCTCTCCTTATACCTTCAATAAGAGCATCTTTTAGCGAACCTCCTTCAATTTTAACATCTTCACCGATTTCTACAAATAAAACTGCAAAACCTGTGTCCTGACATAGGGGTTTTGAATCCTCTTTTGCTACTTCAATATTTTTTAATATCTGGAATAATATTTCTTTACCGAAATCGGATTCTTCTTTTTCATAGGCTTTTTTTAATGCTTCTACCACATCTGGTTTAAGTTCATTGGTTGCCTTTATGCACATATTTTTGACTTCTTCTACAATTTTTTCATATTTTATTTCCTTCATTTTATCCCTCCCTTAATTTTATAACATTATAATTATAATCCGAAGATTCAATTTTGAGTAAAAACTCATTGTTTATTTTTCTTATCTGAATTCTATTTATTCTATGGCACATAAAATTATCCCTTCTTATTTCAATTAAACAAGCATCAAGACCTTCATTTAATTTGGCAGGCTCAAAGGCATAGGGGATACCTGTCAAAAACCTCTCTATAATTGGTTCTTTTTCCCCGCCAATTATAGAATCAAAACTTCCTGTCATACCAACATCGGTTATATATCCTGTTCCCTTTGGTAAAATAACATTATCAGAAGTTTGAATATGGGTATGTGTTCCTATAACAGCACTCACCCTTCCATCTGCATAAAGTCCAAAGGCAAGTTTTTCAGAGGTTGCTTCAGCATGAAAATCCACTATAATGGGTAATTTAATTTTTTTTAAAACTTCATCAAGTTTTCTGAAAGGACAATCAAGGGGATTCATAAAAACTCTTCCCATTAAATTTACCACATAAAGTTCAATTCCGTATATGTTGAATTTTGCAAACCCTCTTCCTGGGACTGTATCAGGATAATTGAGCGGTCTTAAAATATTTTCCTTTATATCTATCCATCTCAAAACCTCTTTTCTATCCCATATATGATTGCCACTTGTAAGGCAATCTACTCCACAATTTACTATCTCATTATAAATCTTTTCTGTAATTCCATTTCCATGGGCAGCATTTTCAATATTTGCAATAACAAATTTGATTTTGAAATTTTTTTTTATAAGAGGGACAAATTTTTTTAATGCAATTCTTCCTGCCTTACCTACAATATCACCTATAAAAAGTATATTAAGGGTATCCATTCATATAAATATTTTTTGCCAAAATAAGGTCTCTTAAAAGAAGTTCTTCTTCTTCTGGATTTTTTAAAATTCTTGAAGGGTGAAGAGTTATCACAACTTTAATGTTTTTATAATCATATACAAGACCTCTTTCTTTTTTTACTGAGATTTTTTTACCTGTTAATACATAGGAGGCATATCTTCCCAGTGCCACTATCACCCTTGGCTTTATTATTTCAATCTGTTTTTCTAAAAAGGGAAAACACATTTTTAACTCATTTTCTTCAGGATCTCTGTTCATTGGTGGCCTACACTTTATTGTATTCATTATATAAACTCCTTCTCTTCTTATTCCTGCTTTTTTCATTATTTCATTTAATTTTTTACCAGCTTTTCCAACAAAGGGAATACCCTTTTTATCCTCTTCCTGACCCGGTGCTTCTCCAACAAAAACAAATCCTGTAAAAGGATTTCCATCTCCAAAAACTGTATTAGTTCTTGTTTTATGTAAGGGACATCTTTTACATTTAGAAACCCTTTTTTCCAATCTTTTTAAGACTTCCTCTACTTTCAGATTATCTTTTTCGAGTATTATTTCTTTTTCACCAATTAATTCTTTTAAATAGAAAAAAATATCATAAGCACTTATTTTCATTTAAATAATCTCTGAAATTTTTTTAACAATTTCAAAAGCTCCTTTAACTTTTGGAATATTTCCAAAATCAAATACCTTCTTGTCTTTTGTTATAATTTTAAGATCAATAAAATCCGAGGAAATGGTTTGAATTGTATTTAAAATTATTAAATCAAGATTCTTTTCTTTCAGTTTATTGTAAGCAACTTCAATATCAGGCTTTTCTTCAAGTGCAAAACCGATAAATTTTGTTTTATTTTTTAACTTTGAAATTTCTCTTAAAACATCCACATTTTTCTCAAGTTCCAAATTCAATTTTTCTATATTTTTCTTTATTTTACCTTTAAATTTTTCTTTGGGTTTAAAATCAGATAAAGCAGCACACATTATAAGGGCATCATAACTTTCTTTTTTAAGTTCTTCCGTGAGTATTTTTAAGAAATCTATAGTACTATTTGCCTTTATAAAATCTGATGGAACTTCAAAATCTGTTTTACCTGCTATAACTTTTAATTTTGCTCCTTTTATTTTTAAAACTTTATAAAGGGAAAAACCCATTTTACCAGAAGATTTATTTGTAATAACCCTCACATCGTCTATTTCTTCTTCTGTTCTTCCAAAGGTTAATAAAATTTTTTTACCCTTTAGTTTATTTTTAATTTCAATAACTTTTTCGATTTCTTCTAACAGCTCTTCTGGTTCTTTGAGTCTTCCTTTTCCTTCGGTTAAGTCTGACATCTGGCCTTCAATGGGTTCAATAACATAAACTCCCATATTTAAAAGATTTAAAATATGTTTTTGAAGAATTTCATTTTCATAAAGAGTGGGATGCATACAGGGAGCAACTACCTTAGGCACAATTGCAGAATGAAATAAAAGGGATAAAAGGTCATCGGCGAGACCAAGAGAAACTTTTGATATGAAATTAAAAGAAGCAGGAATAACAGCGATTAAATCACATTCCCTTGACAATTTTATATGTAAGGGAATTTCATTTTCTTCAAGTTCAAACATATCATAATAAACTTTTTCCTTTAAAAGAGAAGTAAGGGATAGGGGGGTGACAAAATTAAGTGCACTTTTTGTTAAAACTGGGATTACTCTGTGTCCTTTTTTTAATAAAAGTCTTCCAAGTTCTATTGATTTAAAAGCTGCAATACTTCCGGTTATACCTAATATTATTTTCAAATCGCTCCCTTTCTTATCTCAATCTCACCCTTTTCATATTGTTTTAGAGCATCAATAATTGATTTTTTTCCAGGTGAATCTATACCTGTTCCAAAAAGTTCTTTTAGTATTTTTCTTGTTTCTTTCATAACAATAACAATACCTTTAAACTTGTTTGCTTCTCTTTTTAAAATATCTTCTATAGTATAATCCCTTAAATTTTCCTTTTGCATTTTTAAAATAAATTATGGGCCGTCCGGGATTCGAACCCGGGACCCCTGGATTAAAAATCCAGTGCTCTGCCTGCTGAGCTAACGGCCCGAGTTTTTTATTATAATATTAATTATGAAAAAAATTCAAGAGGAAATCTTTAAACTTTATAAATTGGCTTGTAATGTAAGGAAAAAAGCTTATGCTCCTTATTCAAATTTCAAGGTTGGTGCGGTTTTGAAAACTAAAAAGGGGAAAATATATACGGGTTCAAATGTTGAAAATTCTTCCTTTGGTTTAACTGTATGTGCTGAAAGAATCGCCATTTTTAAAGCTGTAAATGATGGAATAAGGGAATTTGATTTTATAGCAATATGTGCAGATAAGGAAGTTTTTCCCTGTGGAGCTTGTCTACAAGTTATGAATGAATTCTCTCCTGAAATGAAAATAATATTAAAAGTAAATAAAAAAATAAAAGCTTATAAATTAAAGGAACTTTTGCCTTTTGGTTTTGATAAAAATTTTTTCTTATAATAAAATATGACTACTATCCGATTAATTTTTGGGCTTTTTATCTTTTTTTTTCTCCTTTTCATTTTTTTGCAAAATGCTGAGGAGAGAGTTAATTTATACCTTTTAAAGTATTCCTTTAATGATATTCCCCTCTTCTGGGTAATTTTCTTTTCCTTTCTTGCTGGTTCTATTTTTGTTATTCTTCTTGCAATTTACCAGGAGATAAAATTCAGATGGCGACTTTTTAGAAAGAATATTGAAATAAGTAATTTAAAAAAGGAAATAAATGATTTGAGGAGAATGATCGCTGAAGAAACAGGTTATAAAGAAGTAAGCCCAGAAGAATCTGAAAAAAGAGAAAATTTTTCTGAAGAGGAATAAAAATGAGATTTCTGTTTTTTAGAAAAAATTTTACCCTTGAAAAATTAATCAAAAGATTTAAAAAGGGAAAAGAGTTAGATTTTGAAGAGTATTTAAAGCTTGGTGATTACTATAGAGAGAATGGATTTTATGCAAAAGCTTTGAGAATACATTTAAGTCTTGATATAAAAAAAGACCTTACAGAACTTCAAAGAGCAAAACTTGACAAATCCATCGGGCTTGATTACCTGAATCTTTATCAATTTAAAGAAGCAATAAATCATCTTTTAAAAGCAGATAATTATTTTAAAGGTGAAGATGAAGAGGTAAGGAATGCTCTCTTAAGAGCTTATGAATTTTCAGGTGACTGGGATTCAGCCTGTGAACTTAAAAAGGAGATTTTTATCTCAAATAAAGTATATTCTGATGAAAAAATGGCTCTTTATTATTTATATGCAGCTGAAGATCTTTTAAAAAGGGGGAATTTAAGAAAAGCAAAAAAATTTGTAAGAGAGGCTTTAAAACTTAATGAGCATATACCGGAAGCCAATTATTTTCTTGCAGAAGTTGAAGAAAACTTGATAAGAAAACTTGAGTATTATGAGAAAATAGCAGATATATTTCCTTATCTTGTATACAGAAAGCTTGTTAAACTTAAAGAAAAGTTTTATGAAGAAGGAAAGATGGAAGAACTATTTGATTATCTTAAGAAAAGTGAAAGTTTATATCTTAAAGCCTTCCTTGTTCCACTTTTGATTCAAAAAGGTAATTATGAAGAGGCAAAAGGTATTATAAAAAATTTAAGTTCAGAAAAGGATGAAATTTTTTTAAATCTTATTCTTTTAATACAGGCAGTAGAACTTAACTATGAAGAGGAAATAAAAAAACTTACAGGAAAAATAGAAAGAGATTTAAAACAGATTCCATTTATATGTACAAGTTGTAAAAAGGAGTACACAGAATATAGATTTCGTTGTGAAAACTGTGGGAAAACAAGGAAACTTGTTCTTAAAATAAAAATTTAATGGAATTAACTCCTCTTTTAAAGCAATATCATAAAATCAAAAAGGAGTATTCTAAAGAACTTCTTTTTTTCAGAATGGGAGATTTTTATGAGCTATTTTATGAGGATGCGAAAATAGCTGCAAAGGAACTTTCAATAACATTAACTTCTAAACCTTTTGGTAAAAATTTAAGAGTTCCACTTGCAGGAGTTCCTGTTAAGGCTGCTGAAAGTTATATAAAGGAATTATTAAAAAAAGGCTACAGTGTCGCTATTTGTGAGCAGGTTGAAGAAGGAAAGGAACTTATGTTAAGAGAAGTTGTTGAAGTTTTAACACCTGGAACTGTTACTTTACCCTCTTTGCTTTCACCAGACCAAAATATTTTTATATTATCTTTATATCCCTATGATAAGTTCTTCGGAGTCGCTTATGCTGATATCACTACAGGTGAGCTTAGGGCAGGTCTCTTGGAAAAGGATGATTTTTATAATTTCATTTACAGTTTAAAACCCAAAGAAGTTCTTGTTCCTCAAGATTTTGAATTAAATGGTTTTATAACAACTACCTTTGATAAAAATCTTTATAGTATTGATACTGCTGAAGAAAGAGTAAAAAATTTTTTTGGAGTAAATAGTGTAGAAGGTTTTGGTTTAAAAAAGGACAATAGCTTAATTAGCCTTTCTCATTTACTTGATTATCTTGTTATTAAAAAAAAATCAGGGCTGGAGCATTTAAGACTTAAGGTTCTTGAAAGAGGAGATTTTCTAATTCTTGATTCCATTACAATTAAAAATCTTGAAATAGTAGATAAAATTCACCCTGAAAGTAAATCCTTATTTGAAGTAATCAATTTTACAAAAACAGGAATGGGAGCAAGACTTTTAAAAAAAAGTCTTCTCTTTCCCTTACAAAATAAAGAAAAAATTGAAAAAAGATATGAAGCTGTTAAAGAACTTGTTGAAAAACCTTTTTTAAGAAAAACAATCTCTGAAATTTTATCAGATTTTATAGATTTTGAAAGAGTTCTATCAAGAATTGTAAAACTTAAAGCACCCCCATCAGAGGTTTATAAACTTTCAAACAATTTTTTTGAATTAGCAAAACTTAAAGAAGCTCTTTCAACCTGCACGAGTAAATTATTACTTGAAATATATGATAATTTACACGATTTAAGTAATTTAGCAAATCTCATTCAAACCTATTTAAAAGATAATCCTTCAAATCCCGGTGAAGGTAATTGTATCAGAGGGGGTATTTCAGAAGAACTGGATGAACTTTTAGAATTAAAAAATAACTCAGCAAAAAAATTAAAAGAAATAGAAGAAAGAGAGAAAGAAAGAACAGGTATTCCTAATCTCAAGGTTAAATACAATCAGGTAATGGGTTTTTTTATAGAAGTAACAAAATCCTATTTAGACCGTGTTCCATCAGACTATATCAGAAAACAAACCTTGACCCAGGCAGAAAGATTTGTTACAGAGGAGTTAAAGAATCTTGAAGTAAAAATACTTTCAGCAGAGGAAAGAATAAAAGAAATTGAAAATTATCTTTATGAAGAGCTTTTAAAAAAAATTAAAGATGAAAAGGATAAAATACTTGATATTTCTGAGAATATTGCTTTGCTTGACCTTTTGCTCTGTTTCTCAGAAGTTGCAATAAAATTCAATTACAAAAAACCTGAAATAACCCATGAAAAAGAAATTATATTAAAAAATTCAAGGCATCCTGTTGTTGAGCATACAGTATCTGAATTTGTTCCTAATGACATAGTTATCACACCTGATAAATTTTTTGTTTTAATAACAGGACCAAATATGGGTGGCAAATCGACCTTTATAAGACAGGTTGCTTTATGTGTTATACTTGCTCATGCAGGGTCCTTTATACCTGCTGAGGAAGCAAGGATTGGTCTTGTTGATAGAATTTTTACACGGATTGGAGCATCAGATGATGTGGCAAGAGGTATCTCAACATTTTATGCTGAAATGCTTGAAGTAGCCCAGATTTTAAATAATGCTACAGAGAAAAGTTTAATTTTACTTGACGAGATTGGAAGGGGGACTTCAACCTATGATGGACTCAGTATTGCCTGGGCTGTTTCTGAGGATATAATAAAGAGAATTAAGGCAAGAACACTTTTTGCCACTCATTATCATGAGCTCACAACACTCGCAGAGAATTATACTGAAATTAAAAATTTATATACCCAAGTAAAAGAATGGAAAGGTGAGGTTATTTTTTTGAGAAAAATACTTGAAGGTTCAATGGATAGAAGCTACGGAATTTATGTTGCAAAACTTGCTGGAATACCTAAACATGTGGTGGAAAGAGCAAGGGAAATTTTACAGAATTTAGAAAGTAAAAGAAAGATACTTAAATTTAATAAAAAACAGCTTGAACTTTTTGAAAAACCCGATACTTTAAGGGAATTTATTGAAAAAATAAATCCTGATGAGATTTCTCCCAAAGAAGCACTTGAGATTATTTATAAATTAAAAAGTTTAAAATAAGGTTCAAACCCTTTTTTCTTTATTTATTTAGATGAAAATAAAAGATATAGCAGAAATTTTAAATGGTAAAATTTTAGGTGATCCAGAATTAGATATAAAAGGAGTTTTACCCCCTGAAAGTAATAAGGAGGACTATATTTCCGTAGTCTATGAGAAAAAATACGAAGGGAAAAAATTTTATGCTGTTGTGACAAAGGAGGATTTCCTTAAGAACCTTAAATTTAAATCAGCAATAATTGTTGATAATCCCAAGGAAAAGCTTATTAAACTTTTAAGTTTATTTGAGGAAAAAGAAGAAGAAAGATTTCTTATTCATGAAACATCAATCATTTCAAAAGATGCTGAGATTGAAAGGGATGTTTATATTGGTCCATATTGTGTTATTGAAAAAAATGTAAAAATAAAAAGGGGGGCCAAACTTTTAGCCTTTGTTTATGTTGGAAAAAATTCTTTTATTGATGAAAACACGATTATTTATCCTTTTGTTTCAATAGAAAAAAATGTGAAAATAGGAAAAAGATGTATTATCCATTCAGGAACAGTTCTTGGTTCAGATGGTTTTGGTTATGAAAAAATAGGAGAAAAAATTTTAAAAATTCCTCAAATTGGCTTTGTTCATATAGATGATGATGTAGAAATAGGTGCAAATGTTTGTGTTGACAGGGCTGTAATGGGAGAAACTTATATAGGGAAGGAGGTCAAAATTGATAACCTCTGTCAGATTGCTCACAATGTAAAAATTAATGAAAGGACAATAATTGCCTCACAGACAGGTATAGCAGGAAGTTCTGAAATTGGGAAAGATTGTTTGATAGCAGGTCAGGTTGGTATAAAAGACCATGTAAAAATAGGTGATAGAGTTATTCTGACAGCACAAACAGGTGTGAGTAAGGATATTCCTGATGATAAAATTTATTCAGGTTATTTTGCAAGAGAACACAAACTTGTCTTAAAGGCTATGAATATACTGTATGAGTTACCACTTTACTGGGAAAAATTAAAAAAACTCGTGAAGGAATAAATTGTCTTGAATATTTAAGCTTTTGAAAATTATAATTTTTACATGAAAGAAAATGAGATTTTGATGAGGCTTTTTGTTTCTTTTATTCTTTCAGGTATTATAGGTCTTGAAAGAGAATTATCGGGTAAACTTGCAGGTTTAAGAACGCATATTTTAGTTGGACTTGGTTCAACCGTTTATGCTCTTGTTTCAATTCTTGTAAATTCACAAAGTGGAACTGTTGATCCTTCAAGAGTTGCGGCTCAGGTTGTTTCAGGTATAGGTTTTATAGGAGCAGGAGCAATTTTCAGGGATGAAGATAAAATAAGAGGTTTAACAACAGCTTCAGATATATGGGTGATGGGAGCTATTGGGCTTTCTATAGGTCTTGGTTATTTTATTATGGCTCTTATTACGACTTTTCTGGTTTTAATAGTTCTAATTGGTGGAGCATGGGTTGAAAAAAAGGCTTTAAGAACAAAATGATTGATATTATTTTAAAAGGAACTTTATACCTTATTGTTTTAACAGGAATTGCTGCATATCTTACATATTTTGAAAGAAAGTTACTTGCTTATTTTCAGGATAGAATAGGTCCAAATAGAGCAGGACCGAAAGGAATATTGCAACCCCTTGCAGATGCAATAAAATTATTTTTTAAAGAAGATATAACCCCTTCAAAAGTCACTTCTAAGTTCCTATATTTTTTAGCACCAATTTTAACAGCCACTTTTGCTATTGCTCCATTTTTTCTAATTCCCCTTTCTCCTTCAGGTCCTTTTCCTGATATAAATCTTTCCCTTTTACTTATAGTAATTTTATCCTCAATAGGACTTTATGGTGTTGTATTTGGTGGTTATTCTTCAGCCAGTAAATACTCTGTTATTGGAGGAATTAGAGGAGCTCTTATGCTTTTTTCTTTTGAAACAGCACTTTTAATTACTATTTTGAGTGTTGCTTATCAGGCTGGAAGCTTATCTTTAAGAGAAATTGTTGAGGCTCAAAAAATTCCCTTTATTTTTCCTCAGTTTATAGGTTTTTTAATTTTTATAATTACTGGTTTTATGGAAACAAAGAGACTTCCTTTTGATATTCCAGAGGCAGAATCAGAATTAACAGGAGGATTTCATACAGAATACAGTTCGCTTAAATTTGCTTTTTTCTTTCTCGGTGAGTACCTTCATATACTCCTTGTTTCATCTCTTATAGTTACCTTTTATCTGGGGGGATGGAAATTTTTCTTTTTACCTTCTTTTATTGGATTTATTTTAAAGGTAATTCCCTTTGTTTTCTTCTTCATATGGGTAAGAGCTTCCCTTCCAAGATTTAGATTTACCGATGCTCTTGAAATTGGGTGGAAAATTTTGTTACCCCTTTCATTTTTGAATTTTTTAATAACCCTCTTATGGGAATCATTAAAGGGAGGTTAAAAAATGCTTGAAAATAAAATTGCAATTGTTACAGGTGCAAGTGATGGAATAGGAAAAAGTATAGCAATTTCTTTTTCAAAATATGGTGCAAAAGTTATAGGAGTGGGTAGAAATGAAGATAAATTAAAAGAAGTTTTTGAAAATATTAAAGAAGGTTACTATATTAAATGTGACCTTTCCAAAAAAGAAGAAATGGATAAATTCGTAGAAGAAATAAAAAGTAAAGAAGAAAGAATTGATATTCTTGTTAATAATGCAGGAATAACAAAAGATAATTTATTATTAAGATTAAAAGATGAAGATTTTAATGAAATTATTAATGTAAATTTAAAGTCAATTTTTATTCTTTCAAGGGAGATTTCAAAATTGATGATAAAAGAAAAAAGGGGAGTGATAATAAATATTTCTTCTGTTGTTGGTTTAACAGGTAATGCTGGTCAGAGCATTTATTCTCTGACAAAATCAGGAATTATTGGTTTTACAAAATCTCTTGCAAAAGAACTGGGAGGAAGAAACATAAGAGTCATAGCAGTTGCTCCTGGATACATTGAAACTAAAATGACTGAAAACCTACCTGAAGAAATAAAGAAAAGATACCTTGAAAGTATACCTTTGAAAAGAGCAGGAAAACCTGAAGAAGTTGCAGAACTTGTTTCATTTCTTGCGTCGGATAAAGCAAGTTATATAACTGGAACCTGTATCGTAATAGATGGAGGAATGTCAGGATTTTGAAATGATTATCAAATTTTTGTTAATTTCACAATACCTTCTTATCCCGATGGATGAAACCCAGACAGACCATTTAAAAGCCTACGGGGTAGTTTACAGGAGTTTACAAAAGGGAATTAATTTTGACTGGCTTCTAAATTATAGGGGTGGGTCCTTTATGGCTGAATATTCAAAGGAAGTTGAGGATGAGTGTTTACAGAATTCTGTTTATTACGAAATAATTTCAAGCACAAAAGCATCAAATATTTATTCCTTTATTGAGGAAAATAACATGAATGCTTTAAGACTTGAAGTAGCACCTAAACTTGCTGTTTATGCACCGCCATACACAGAACCCTGGGACGATGCTGTTGAACTTGTTTTAAAATATGCAAATGTTCCCTATGAGAGAATCTGGGATAATGATATACTTGAAGGTAAACTCGAAAAATATGACTGGCTCCATTTGCATCATGAAGATTTTGCAGGAATGTATGGAAAATTTGAAGTTCCCTATGGTAATGCACCTTGGTATAAAACGATGAAAGAAAAGGATAATGAAGTTGCGAAAAAGTATGGATTTAAAAATGGACCTCTTATGAAACAGAAAGTAGCAATAAAAATAAAGGAGTATGTTGAAAATGGTGGTTTTCTATTTTCTATGTGTTCAGGTCCTATTACCCTTGATGTAGCTCTTGCTTCAATCGGTTTTGATATATGGGATGTTCCTTATGATGGTGATGGTTATGACCCTTTAGCGAATGAAAAATTGATTTTTAGTAATACACTTGCTTTTAAGGATTTTAAAATTTATATGAGTTATTTAAATGAGGAAGTATCTGATATAGATGTTACACAGGAAGCAGATAAAAGAGGACCTGATGTATGTTTTAAACTTTTTGAGTTTTCAGCAAAATATGATCCTGTTCCTACACTATTGACTCAGAATCATGTTAATTGTATAAAAGAATTTCTTGGAAGGGACACTGGTTTTAGAAAGAATAAATTAAAATCAAATGTGGTTGTTCTTGCTGAGGTGGAAGGAACTGATGAAGCAAAATATATTTATTCAAATTTTGGAAAGGGTTTTTTTACTTATTATGGAGGGCATGACCCTGAAGATTTTAAGCATTTTGTTGGTGATCCACCAACAGATTTATCAAAACATAAAAATTCCCCTGGTTATAGACTTATTTTAAATAACATATTATTTCCTGCTGCTCAACCTCAGAAATTGAAAACATAATTTCAGGGATTTTTGATTCAAAAGAGTGGAGAGATTGTTTTTATATTTTTAAGAATAAAAATTGGGTATGGATTGGAGATGAGGATAAGGGATTCTGGGCACTTGAAACAAAAAAATTTTTATTTAGAATTTACGAATCGGGATGGAAGGGGACATATCTTGTAGGAAAAAATTTGAAAGATGAAAAACCTGAAAATTTTTTGAAAAATTTTAAAAAATTCACCTTAAAAATTGTTATAACAGATTATTACAGATTATTTAAAGAGAGTAAGGTTTTTAAAACAAAATGGGAAAAAGCTTACATTTTACAGAGAAAAGAAGAAGATGAGATTTTTAAAGGATATAAAAAAACTTTAAGGGAAGATATTAGAAGGGCAAAAAAGAATAATTTAATTTTCAGGGAATTGAGTGAAAAAGACCTTAAGAATTTTTATGATATTTATTTATTTACTTTTAGAAAAATTAGAGCAAAACCTTTACCTTTTTCTTTTATAGAAAATTTATATAAAAAATTAAAGAATTCAAATTTATCAAATTTTTATGGTGTTTTTAAGGATGATAAACTTTTTTCTGCTCTTATTGTTCTTTATCCTGATGAAAAGACGGTTCTTGCTTTTATTCAGGGAACATCAGGAGAAGGTTATCATTTAAATGCCTCTCCTTTTCTTTTTCATAACGCAATTTTATATGAGTTTAAAAAAGGAAGAGAAATTTTTTCCTTTGGGGCAGTTCCTGAAAAAAAAGAATCACTTATTTTCTTTAAAGAGAGATTTGGAGCAGAGGAGTATAGTTATCCTGTTTACTTATGGTATAATCCCTGGTATGTGGAAGAGTAAAATTTTAAGGTCAATTTTTTTAAGATATTCTATTTTAAGCAAAATAGTGCTTTGGGTTTGATAAGATTTTTAATATTAGAGAGGTGCTTTTGGAGTTTAGAAGAATTGTGGTATATTTTAAGAAATTTTTTATCTAACAATTTTTATTTTATCAGAATCAAGCATGTCTTCACTCAATTGAGAAGAAAAATTAAAAACAAAATGAAGAATGGTTTTCAAAAAACATTATTTAACATTTCACTTTCTGTTAAGGATGTCACTTTCATTTTTCAATTCTTTTAGATTACAAAGCCATTTGCTAAAATAAGAAAATTCTTTAAAATCCTCTACTTTATATAAAATGATACCACTTTTAATTACCTCATCTATAATTCTATTTTTATTATTAACTAAAGAAAAGAGCTCTTCTATTGTATAAGGAAATACATCCATACTTATTCCAATGCCTGTTGGGATAAAATGAGGAATTCTTTCATGAAATTTCATATTTGATTTTTTTAAAATAATAAGTATATCTGCATCGCTTGCTGGGGTTTTTTCTCCTTTTGCAAGAGAACCAAAAAGCACAACTGCAAAAATATTTTCATCCTTAGAGAGCTTTTTAGCCCATTCTTTAAGATTTTCCAATAATTTTTTTACTATCTATCCGAAAGACCTTTACTGACACAGAAATCAATCACCTCCTCACATATTTTTATTGCTTATTTTGCTTCTTCTTCAGTATAAAACTTAAATGCAGGACCAGAAGGATGAGCATTAGGGTATTGTGTAGGGATATAATATTTATCAAGTTTTTTTGCCTTTTCAATCAGCTCCTTCTGTGGTTTTATCTCTTCAGGTAAATTTTAAAGTAACTCAGATACAGAATGACCCCAGGTTATAGAATTATATTTCATATATAAACCTTTTACAGCCTTTTCAGCTGATTGTTGTGCTGCAAAACATGTCCATGAATAATCACCATTTTTTGAACTATTTTTAGCATGTTTTAAATCATTTTTTGCATCTTCAAACCAGTCCTTTGCCCTGTTCATTTTCCTATTTTCTCCCTTAATTCATTAATTATATCACACATTCATTTATCCTTACAAATTCTATATTAATTTTTTATCTATTCCTACATTTATCACATAACCTATAACCTTTTCTATCTGTATCATAAATAGAATTGGAAAAATACATAACACAATTTTCATCAGAACAATGAGATAAACCTTTTAAGTGTCCAATTTCATGTATAATTTCCTTAGCTGTCCGCAAAATTAAAATATTTAAATCCTCCTTTTTACCATAAAAACTTTCCTTTAATCTTTTTATTGAAACAATTGACTTTTTTTCCCAGGGTAAAGCCAATCCGAAAATAAAATTTAAACCCTTTACATAAAGATCATTATCAGTTATATATAAAGTATAAGAATTCTTGTAAGACTTCAGTTTACTTAAAACACATTCAGCATCATACTGATTTCTTAAGGAATTAAAACAGCTATCAGGAAACTTTATTTCTTTCTCTATTAATATTTCCTCTTTATAAACTTCTTCAACAAAAATTTTAACCCTTTTCAGAAAATCTATATCAATTGAATTCAAAGGAATTATATAAATCATATTTTTATAAATTTAAAAAAATCACTTATAAACTCTCTTTTGGTATCATTAATCACATTTATCCTTACTTCATAAGAATTTGGAAAATTTAAATTTTTAACTATATAAGGCCATTCAACAAGAAAAATAGAATTTTCATCTATAATCTCTGATAAATTTAATTTTTTATCAATATCCTCAATATCAATTCTATACAAATCAATGTGATAAATTTTTCCCTCAGGAATTTTATATTCATAAACATAAAGAAAAGAAGGACTCCTTACTATATCATAACCAAAATAAGATAACACACCCCTTATAAAAGTTGTTTTACCGGAACCAAGAGAACCCTCAATTAAAAGAGATACAGGTGCTTTTATATTTTCTCCAACTTTTCTACCAAGTTCAAAGGTTTCAAGAGGAGAGTTTGTGATTATTTTCATATCTCAATGATTTTATGTATACCCCATAAAGTGTTAAATAAGGAAATTGTAAAGTATTTTTTAAGTATTTTTTGTAAATAAAAGCATCTCCACCTGTTATTATAATTTTAAAATTTTTTCTATATTTTCTTTTTATCATATCTATAATTCCTTTAATTCCAAATACTGTAACATTTTTTATACCAAAACTCACACATTCTTCTGTGCTTTTTCCTATAATTTTAAGACCTTTATGAATTTCATCCATTTTAATAAGAGCAGTTTTTTTACTTAATACCTCCAGCTGAGTTTTTGGTGATGGTATTATTAATCCTCCCTTAAAGTCACCATTTTTGAATGCTACATCTATTGTTATAGCGGTTCCAAAATCAATAACAATGACATCTTTTTTAAATAAATTTATAGCTGCATAAATATTAACTATTCTATCAATTCCCAGTTTCTCTTTATCAATGTAAGGATTTTTAATTTCTTTAAAATCATTATTTTCAAAAAATTTAATTTTGAATTTTTCCATTAGCCTTTCCTTAATAAAAGGAACAACTGATATTCCATAAATTTTTGAGTTCTCATATTTGTTTTTTAATTTTTCAATTATTTTTGAAGAATTTTCCTTTCTATCTATAAAAACTTCTGGCTTTTCTTTTAAATTTTTGAATTTTCCTATTTTAATATTCTTATTACCTATATCAATACATATCACCTTATTCATCAATTTCTCTGAAATTGAAAATCTCAAAAAGCGGAAAATCTAAAACTTTATCATTTGTTGAAACACTTATCATAAAATCATTTTTTATTTCCTTAAATACACCTCTAAAAATTTGGTTGTTATATAAAAATTCAACTTTTTTGTTAATCATAACATTTTCTGAATATCTTTTATAAAGAGTTTCATAAGGAAGAGATGATATTTCCTCAATTTTTTCAATTATATCTTTTTTAAAGTTTTCTAAGTTAAATTTTTTTCCTGTTAAAAGATAAAGGGAACTTGCCTCCTTTAAATCTAAAGGAAAAAAAGTTGTATTAACATTTATACCAATTCCACATATAAATTTATTTTCTGATTTTTCAATTAAAATACCACAAACCTTTTTCTTATTTATCATAATATCATTAGGAATTCTTATATAAGGTTTCAAATTAAATTCTTTAACTTTTTCTTCTATAAAAGTAAATGCTGAAACAGATGTTATTAAAAAAATATGCTTTTCATCTTCTATATCTGGTAAATAAAAAGAAAAATATAGACCCCCCACAGGTGAATAAAATAATCTATTTCCCCTTCCTTTTCCTTTTATCTGTTTCTCTGCAAAGACAAAAATTTTTTCTTTTTTTTCTGAGATATATTTTTTTATATAATCCTGTGTTGAGAAAACTTCTTTAAGTTCTATAATTTTCATTTATTTTTTCTCTTGGATGAGTTTTTTTATAAATCCTTTTTATTTCCTTTAAGGAAAGGTTTGTGTAAATTTCTGTTGTTGAAAGAGAGGAGTGTCCTAAAAGTTCTTGAATACTTTTTAAATCAGCACCATGGTCAAGAAGATGTGTTGCAAAAGCATGTCTCAGAAGATGAGGATGAATTCCAGAAATATTTGCTCTTTTTATAAAAATCTCATTTACAATTTTTCTTAAGGCGGGATAAGACAATTTTCTCCCTTTCTTTGTAGTGAATAAAAATATACTTTCTATTCCATATTTTTTTCTAATTTCCATAAAATTTAAAAGAAACTTAAAAGGTAATTCTGGAACAGGTATTATTCTTGTTTTATTTCCCTTACCTTTTATTCTTATTTCTCTAAGTCCTATGGAAACATCAGAAATTTTAATATCAATCAGTTCACTTGCTCTTATACCCAAACCATATAAAAATTCAATGATTAATTTATTTCTGAAATCAATAAAATCTTCAGGTTCCCATTTTTCAAGAACATTTTTTATAATTTCCTCAGGAATAGTTTGTGGTAATTCTTTTTCCAGTTTCGGGACATGAATACCCTTTAAAGGATTTTCTTTTATTATTTTTTCTTTTAATAAGAATCTGAAAAAAACTTTTAAGGAAGATATTTTTCTTGCTATTGATTTTTTTCTGTATCCGTATTTTAAAAGATCTGCAAAATATTCTCTTAAATGAAAGGTTTCAATTTTTTCTGGTTCAAAAATGTTATACTTTTCTTTTGCATAATCAAAAAATAAAGTTATATCCTTCTCATAGGATTTTAATGTGTGCTCAGAATAATTTTTTTGATACTTTAAAAAATCTAAAAAAAAGTGCAAATACTTAATCAATTTTAGGTTTAGTTACAAGTCTTTTAGGTTCTACAAGCATAATTATAGAAGGAATGTTAGCTCTTGATCTGTGTCTTATTCCTTTTTTTACTAAAATTCCTTCCCCTTCTTTTAAATTATATGTTCTTTCTTCTGTATCAATAAAAATTTCACCCTTTAATACAATAAATAACTCATCTCCTTCTGTATGTGTATGAAAGGGAAATTCACCCTGGATTTTTGCTACCCTAACAGCAACATCCTCTATTTTGGCAATTTCAATTGGATTCCAGTATTCTTCTTTATCTTCAAAAATTTTAAAAATCTGAATTTTTTCCATTTTTAAAACCTATATCCATTTTGTCAATTTTTATATTAATATTAGCATTCTGTGTTACCATCATTATATTATAAGGTAAATCCTTTTCCCATACAATAATTATTTTTAATTCAGGTAATTTAATTTCCTTTATTTTTTCATTTTCATCAAAAACAATTTCTATTCCACCTTCAAGTTTGAAAATATAATTTTTTTTGCTCTGAAAAGCCTTAATTAATTTTATGTTTGAAATATAATCAAGGGGGGAGAAGAAAATCTTTATAAATAACAGGATGTTATCTTTAAGTTCTCCTTCAATTTTGTCTGAACCAAAGGGTGAGTAAAGGATAAGAGAAGTGTTTAAAGAATCGGATTCAAATTTAAATTTCCCTTTGTAGTAAAAATCATTTTCTAAAACTAAATCACCTTTTGAGTTTATAAATTCAATTTTACCTTTATGATTCTTTTTTAAAAGATAAAAAAATTTTTCTTCAGGATTTTCTATTTTTACAAATTTAATGCAACCAAATAATAAAAAAAATATAAAAGTTAGATAACAATAAAAAATTTTCAAATTAAATACCTTTTCGCATAAGAATTTCCCTATATTCTTTTACAACATTGTATAAGCCTGATAAAACACTATCTGCAATAATTGCAAAACCAATAGAAACTTCTTCAATTTCCTCAATTTCAAGAAGTGGAATTAAAGTCTGACGAGTAAGTCCATGTCCTGCTCGAACTTTAAGACCTAAAGAATGGGCAAATTTAGCACTGGTTTTAAGCCTCTCTATTTCTTTTTCTCTATCTTCTCCATAAGATTTTACATAGGAATTTGTGTTAAGTTCAACAGCATCCACACCCAGATCCTTTGCAATTTTTATCATTTCTTTATCCGGCTCTATGAAAAGACTTACATTTATACCATTTTTTTTAAGGTTTTTGATCGGCTCTTTTAATTCATCCTTCATTTTTTTGAGATCAAGACCACCTTCTGTAGTTATTTCACTTTCCTTTTCTGGAACAATTGTTACCCAGTGGGGTTTTACTTTTATAGCAAAATTAATAAAATCAACACACATTTCCAAATTCAATTCTCCTGAAATGTGTTTTTTTAATTTTTCAACATCTTCCTCCTTTATATGTCTTTTATCTAATCTTATATGACAGGTTATCCCACTTGCACCTGCTTGTTCTGCAATAATAGCTGCTAAAAGAGGATCAGGAAATTTTTCTTTTCTTGCTTCTCTTAAAGTAGCAATATGATCAATATTTACACTTAATTTAATTGGTTTCATTTAAAGTTTCAACTTCTTCTGTGCATCTCTTGCAACAACAGCTGTCATATTCACAATATCTTGAACATCATCACCTTTCTGCAATACACAGGTAGCCATTTTTGTTCCAAGAAGAATTGGACCTATAACCTGGGCATTTCCAAGTCTCTGAAGTATTTTATATGAAATGTTAGCAGCATCAAGATTTGGGAAAATTAAAATATTTGCCCTTTCCTTTAATTCTGAAAAAGGATAGAATTCTTCAATAATTTCAGGAACAAGAGCAGTATCAGCTTGCATTTCCCCTTCTGCAATGATTTCAGGATATTTTCTTTTGAAAATTTTAACTGCTTCACTTACCTTTTCTGCTTCCTTTACCCTTACACTACCAAAGTTTGAGAAAGATAAAAATGCTATCTTAGGTTCTATTCCAAGGTCTTTTGCAAAATTAGCAGTAAGAGAAGCTATCTCTGCGAGAGTTTCAGAATCAGGATTTATGTTTATTGTCGCATCGGCAAATAAAAATACTTCCTTTTCAATTAAAAGAATATATAATCCAGCCACAGTTTTTGTGTTTTCCTCAGTTTTTATAATCTGAAGTATTGGTTTTAAGGCATTTGCGTAATCCATTGTAAGCCCTGCTATAAGACCATGGGCATCGCCCTCGTGAACCATCATAGAACCGAAAACAATAGGATTAGAAAGAGAAAAGTATGCCCATTGTTTTGTAATTCCCTTTCTTTCTCTTATTTTAAAAAGTTTTTCTGCATAAATTTCCCTTTTTAAAGACAAAACAGGGTCAATTATTTCATACTCAAAGTTTAATTTTAAGTTTTTTATTTTCTGTTCTATTATTTCTTTTCTACCAAGTAAAACTGGAAAAGCAATTCCATCATTTGATACGATATTACAGGCTCTTATTATCTTTTCATGTTCTCCTTCAGCATAGGCAATTTTCATAAGTTTTCTCTTTGCTTCCTGAATAATAATATGCATTACTCTTCCACCTTTCATTACTTTTTCCTTTAATTTTTCCCTGTATTCTTCAATGTCAATTTTTAATCTTGCAACACCAGTTTCAATTGCAGCCTTTGCAACAGCAGGTGCTTCCCAGTATAAAACTCGTGGATCAAGTGGTTTTGGAATTATGTAATCTTTTCCAAATTCAATCCTTTTTACTCCATATGCTTTTGCAACTGAATCAGGAACATCTTCTTTAGCAAGTTCTGCAAGGGCTTTTGCAGCAGCAAGTTTCATTTCATCATTGATTTTTCTTGCTCTCACATCAAGTGCTCCTCTGAAAATAAAAGGAAAACCAAGAACATTATTGATCTGATTTGGATAATCACTTCTTCCAGTGGCAACAATTGCATCAGGTCTTGCAGCCCTTGCATCCTCATAACTTATTTCTGGAATAGGATTTGCCATTGCAAAAATTATTGGTTTATCTGCCATTTTTTTAACCATTTCTTTTGTAACAACATTCCCGATTGAAAGCCCAACAAAAACGTCAGCTCCTTCAAGGGCTTCTGCAAGGGTTCTTTTATCAGTTTCTTGAGCAAATTCCTCCTTAAATTTATTCATACCCTCTTTTCTACCTTTGTAAATAACACCTTTTGTGTCACACATTATTAGATTTTCCTTTTTAACACCTAAAAGAAAGTAAAATCTGGCACTTGCAATTGCTGAAGCACCTGCTCCGTTAAATACAACCTTTATTTTGTCAATTTTTTTACCAGTTAGTTCAAGAGCATTTAAAAGAGCAGCACCAGAAATAATTGCGGTTCCATGCTGATCATCATGAAAAACAGGTATATCAAGTTCTTCTTTTAATCTTTCCTCAATTTCAAAACATTCAGGAGCCTTTACATCTTCAAGATTTATTCCTCCAAAAGTTGGGGAAATGAGTTTAACTGTTCTTATAAATTCTTCTACATCTTCGGTATCAATTTCAATATCAATTGCATCAACATCGGCAAATCTTTTAAAAAGAACACATTTTCCCTCCATTACTGGTTTTCCAGCAAGTGCGCCAATATTCCCGAGTCCTAATACAGCAGTTCCATTAGAAATAACTGCAACGAGATTACCTTTTGTTGTATATTCGTAGGCAAGTAAAGGGTCTTTTTCTATTTCAAGACACGGTTCTGCAACACCAGGAGTATAGGCAAGAGAAAGATCCCTCTGAGTTTCGCAGGGTTTTGTAAGTTTTATTTCTAATTTTCCCTTTTTTCCTTTTGAATGATACTCAAGAGCTTCCTGTTTTGTTATTTTCATTTAAATTTCCTTTTAAAGATTAATTAGGGAATTTAACCCTCCTTCTTTATGTCTTTTTTATTATACATAAAATTTAGGTAATCTTGCAATATATAGGCTGCTGATATTGAGTGAATTTCCTTTTTTTTATGCTTACTTGCAAGCTTAGAGGAATTCCATTCATCCCAGTAAACTACCTTTATATTATATTTTCTTTCAATTTTTTCACCTTCCTTTTTTATTTCTTCAGAAATTTTCAAACCTTCTCCTTTTATGGAACGGGGTTCTCCAAAAACAATTAAGTAAGGTTTATATTTCTCTATTAATTCTTTAATAGTTTTTTTAAAACTTTTTTTTCTTTTATCGATTTCAAAAAGTGGAGAAGATATGCATTCTCTCTCATCTGAAATTGCAAAACCCACAAATCTTTCACCATAATCAATTCCTAATATTCTTCCCAAAATTTAGAACTCCATTTTTTTAATTTTTACATCTAAAATAATTTTAAAAATCATAAACAGGGAAAAAGATAAAATTAAAAGGAGCAAAATTTCAAAAAAGAAATTACTTTTTAAAACATAATAGAATCCATGGAGGGGTTTTTGTATGAGAATATAAATGGAAACTAAAAGATAAAGAATTAAACTTATCGCTGTTAAAAAACCACCAGGTCCTGAGGCAATTTTTGTAGGATTTTTTTCATTAAAATGAGGTAAAATATAACCTGTTGATAGTGAAATAAAGGTTAAAATAAAAACAAATAAGGGTAAAATAATAATAAAAAGTAAAGTTAAATCTTTAAAAAATCTAACTTTTAAGGAAAAATGTGTTAAAAAAAATAAAGTATAACCTAAAATAATCAATAAAAAGAAGTATAAAAGAAGTTGGAAGTAAAAAAATTTAAAAAGATTTTGTCCTGAATAATAAAAAATAGTTATTCCTTTTTCTTCAAGAGAAGGAGCAGGATATATAAATCTAATTGCTATTGTAATTAAAAGGTATATTATAAAAGTAAAGTTGGCGAAAATTATTAAAATATGAAAGGTAGGATAATCAATACCTATCCCTTTACCTCTAACAGAGATAACATATAAAACAAATAACAAAATTAAAAAAAGAAATTGTGATAATTGGGTGTAATTTCTGTAAAAACTTTTTAATTCCTTCTGAAGGAAAATTAATTTAGATTTTCTTCCACCTTTCCCCCCTTTTAGGGTTAGTTTTCTATGATATATCTCATCAAATGGTAAAGAAATAAGGAGGATAAATAGAAGGGAGTTAAAAATTAAAAAAAGTAAAAAAATTAAGAGGTTATTTTTAATAAGAATAAAGCTTGAAAAAAACCAGTTAGAAGGCAAAAAATATGGAGACATCGTTCCAGCTTTTTTCAAAATCTGAATTGCTTCATCTATACTTTTAGCGTCAAAAATTTTAAAGCTCTCAGGTTTTAAAAATTTAAAATAAAGGAATATGAAGACGGAAAATAATGCTCCGTAAAAAAGGGGTAATAACTCTCTTTTTAAAAAAGGTGAGAGTTTTACAAATAAATAAAAAAGAAGAATACCAAGTAAACCTGATGATAGAATATAAAGTAAAAAGTTCAAATATAAAAAAAATAAATTAATACCTTTTAGTTTAAATACATTCAAATAAGAAAGAATTAAAGGAATAAGGAATATTAAAGGAACCCAGGAAGAGTAAATAATTATTTCTAAAAATTTAAAAGAAAATATACTTTCCTTTTTTAAAGGAAACTTGTATAAAAAGGGAAGTTCATCATCTTCAAAAAATAAAGAAAAACTTCCAACTATGTTAGAAAGGGTAAGGAAAAAGAAGGTGCCCATAAGAGTAAAGTCAAGAAATTTTTGTGAAACAATTATTCCAAGAACAGGAATTTTAGACATAAAATTAAAGAATCTAAACAAAATGTAATATATTAAAACAAAAAGAATAGTGCCGAGCACAAAGGGTATTGAAATTCTTTTCCAGAAAGAAAAGGATTTTAATATATTTTTAAAAATTTTTAACTTTAAAATAGAAATTAGAACAAATTCTCCTATCAAATGTAACCTAATTCCTCAAGCCTCTTTTTAATTTCTTCTTCCTCTTCCTCTGTGTATCCCGTTTCCTCTGATTCCTTTACCTCTATGAAGTTTCTTTCTTCAAGAAATTTAATAATTTTGTTCACACTTTCTTCTATTTCCTCCTTCTCTGTGTCACATATAATTTCAGGATTTAAGGGCTCTTCATATGGGTCATCCACACCAGTAAAATTCTTGATTTTCCCTTCCCTTGCCAATTTATACATTCCCTTTACATCTCTTTTTTCACATGTTTCAAGACTTGCCTTAACATAAACCTCTACAAATAAAGGCAAAAGCTTTCTTGCTTTATCTCTTCCTTCTCTATAAGGTGAAACAAGAGCTACTATGACATCTACACCATGTTTTGTGAGTAAATCAGCGAGAACTGAAACTCTTCTCATATTTTCGAGCCTATCTTCCTTCGTAAATCCAAGATCTTTATTCAAAAAATTTCTGACAATATCTCCATCAAGAATTTCAACATCCCTTCCCCTTTCAATAAGTTTTTCTGATAAACCTTTTGCTATTGTACTTTTACCAGAACAGGGTAAACCTGTTAACCATATACATATTCCTCTTTTTTTCACTTTTTATTTAAAAATTTTAAAGGGAGTTGAACCCTATTTTACTCTCTCACAGGAAAAAACAAAAAACTTGACAAAATTTATAAAATATTATATAATAAAATTAATTAAATTTCAAAGGGTTCAATTCCTGTAAATAGTAAAAGGAGGATTTTTTTAATGAAGGTAACAATAAGTGTGATAAAAGCAGATATTGGCGGGTATGTGGGTCATTCTGGGATGCATCCAGCTTTAATGGCTTTGGCTGAGGACGAGCTTGAGGAGGCGAAAAAGAGTGGAGTAATAATAGATTATTTTGTTGCTCATGCAGGAGATGACCTTGAACTTATAATGACTCATAATAAGGGGGTTGATAATTCAGAAATACATAAACTTGCTTGGGAAATTTTTAAAAAAGGTTCAGAGAAAGCAAAGGAACTCGGGCTTTATGGAGCAGGGCAGGATATTTTGTCTGATGCATTTTCAGGAAATGTTAAAGGTATGGGTCCAGGAGTAGCAGAGATGGAGATAGAGGAGAGAGTTTCAGAGCCCATTATTGTTTTTATGGCTGATAAAACATCACCTGGTGCATGGAATTTGCCTTTGTTTAAAATTTTTGCGGATCCCTTTAATACAGCAGGTCTTGTAATTGACCCAAAGTTGCATGATGGGTTTATATTTGAAGTTCTTCATATGAAAGAGGGTAAAGTTGTAAAACTTGCTTGTCCAGAGGAAATGTATAGCCTATTAGCTTTAATTGGAGCAGTTGAAACCTATGCAATTAAAAATGTTTACAGAAAAGATGGTGTAATTGCTGCAACTGCTTCAACTCAGAGACTTTCTCTTATTGCAGGTAAATATGTGGGAAAAGATGACCCTGTTATGATTGTTAGAACTCAAAGTGGTTTTCCTGCTGTTGGTGAAGTTCTTGAAGCTTTTTCCCTTGCCCATCTTGTAGCTGGCTGGATGAGGGGCTCTCACTGGGGACCTCTTATGCCTGTTTCTATGAAGGATGCCTCTTGTACCAGATTTGATGGTCCACCAAGAGTTGTGGCACTCGGATTTCAGGTAAAAGATGGAAAACTGATAGGTCCAAAGGATATGTTTGATGACCCTGCTTTTGATTTAACGAGAAAAAGAGCTCAAGAAATAACTGATTATATAAGAAGAATGGGTCCATTTGAGCCACAGAGACTTGGACTTGAAGAAATGGAATATACCACTTTACCATCAGTTCTTGAGAAATTAAAGAATAGATTTCAAGAAGTTGATTGAGAAAGAAGTTATTGTAAAAAATACACTTGGCATACATGCAAGACCGGCAACACAGTTTGTTAAAATTGCTTCAAAATATAACTGTGAGGTTTATGTTATAAAAGATGGTATTGAAGTGAACGGAAAAAGTATTATGAGCTTATTGATTTTAACTGCAACAAAAGGTAGTAAGCTTATAATCAGATGTAAAGGGCCTGATGAAAAAGAGGCTCTGAAAGAACTTGTAAATCTTGTTGAGGAGGGTTTTGGTGAAGACTAAATTAAAGTCTAAGATTTTTCAAGGTATACCGGCATCAAAAGGTCTTGCAATAGGAAAAGTAAAAAAATTTGACCTCAAATTATTAAAAATTCCCCGAAGAGAGGCGAAAAGTAGAAGAGAAGAAATTTTAAAATTTGAAAAAGCAAAAAAAGAAATTACAAGGGAACTTGAGCTTGTTCTTGAACATTTTAGAGGAAGTTATAGAAAAATAATTGAAAGTGAAATACTTATAATTAACGACCCTGTTATAGAGGAGAGTGTTAAAAGAAATATAGAAAAAGGACTTTCAGCTGAGAATAGTTTTATTGAATCAATGAAAAATTTTTTATCAAAACTTGAGGAAAGTGAAAGTTTTGTATTTAAAGAAAGGGCAAGAGAAATAAATCATCTTATTAGAAAATTCCTTGAAATACTTCTTGGCAAGCCGAGTTTTATTGATGTTGAAAAAGGAACAATTGTAGTATCAGATGATATTTCACCCCTTGATGTTTTTTCAATTTCTAAAACTTCGGATATTGGAATAGTCATAGAACACGGAGGACATACCTCTCACAGTGTTATAGTTGCAAAGAGTTTAAAAATTCCAATGGTCTGTGCTGTTAAAGGAATACTTGAAGGGGTTAAAGATGGAGATGATGTAATTGTTGATGGATGGTCAGGGAAAGTAATAATAAATCCAGATGAAGAAACAAAAAAAGAATATGAGAGAAAACCATTACTTTACACAGAAGCAATTCAAAAGATAATAAAAGGACCAAAGGTAGGAAAGGGTAAGGAAAGAAAAAGAGTATCTGTAATGGGAAATGCTGCAGGACTTGAAGAAGTTGAAGAAATTGTAAAAAATAAAGGATTTGGAGTAGGTCTTTTTAGGACTGAACTTTTAATGTGGGACCCTGGAATATGGCATAATGAGGATAAACTTGCAGAGGTTTTTGAAAAAAGTTCAAAAATGGTTTTCCCTGATCCACTTATAGTCAGATTGATAGACATAGCAGGTGAACCAGCTATACCAGGATTTGAGGAGAAAAATCCCTTTCTTGGATTAAGGGGTATCAGATTTCTCCTTTTTGAAAAGGAAATAATGAAAATGATGATGAGATCAATTTTAAAAGCATCAAATCTTGGAAATATAAGAATTCTTTTTCCAATGGTAACAACAGTAAAAGAAGTTGAGGAAGCAAAAAGTGTTCTTGAAAAGGCAAAAAAGGAACTTACAAGAGAAGATGTTCCCTTTGATAATTATATTCCTGTAGGAATAATGATAGAAACACCAGCATCAGCTTTAATGGTTAAAGAATTTACATCTCAGGTAGATTTCTTTTCAATTGGAACTAACGATTTAACCCAGTATACACTTGCAGTTGATAGAACACATCCTTTTCTTGCTCCTCTTTACAGCGAATTCCATCCCTCTGTTTTGAACCTTATAAACCATGTAGTTAAGGGGGCTCATCCTTACAGAAAAAAAGTTGCTGTGTGCGGGGAAATGGCATCTGATCCTCTTGGAGCAATTATTTTGATGGGTTTAGGAGTTGATGAACTATCTGTTCACCCTGATGCAATACCCCTTTTATATGGAATTTTCCAGTGGCTTGAATATAAAAAAGTTAAAGAATTCGCAAGAAAAACTCTTGAAATGCCTGATTCAAAAACCGTTAAGGAAAAAACAATAGAATTTTTAAAGAAAAATATACCACCCCTTGCTATATTCTACGAATAAATATTAAGGAATTTAAAACACAACTTCGATAGCAGAAGCAGGAAGGAAGGTTTCCGTGTGCTCTATGGATAAATATTAACCAGTTTAAACCCCTTTTTAGAAATGCTTTTAACTTTCAATTTTCTGAAAACAAAATTTTCATAATCATCACTTTCCACAAAAGATTTTATATCAATTTCAGGTGCATCATACTCAGTATGACCAAAAACTCTTCCATCCTCCTTATATTCTGGAATAAAAATAAGTTCTTTTCCAATTAGTTCTTTCGCAGAAATTAAATTTTTTTCTCTTATTACCTCTAACATTTTTTTATACCTTTCTTCAATAATTTTATTAGCCAAAGGCTTGTAATTCTCGTAAGCAAAACTTTCCTTTTCATTATGATATTTAAAAAGAGCCCACCTTTTTATTAAATTATCCTTTTTACAAAATTCATAAAGTTCTTCAAAATCTTCCTCTCTCTCAGTTGGAAACCCAACAATTATTTCAGTTCTAACTGTTAAATTTCTCTTATTTTTATACTTATCAATCAATTCTAAAGCACTCAAAATCTTTTCCTTTTTTCCTCTTCTTCTCATTGTAGTTAATACATTTTCTGAGATATGTTGAATTGGAATATCAATATAAGGGGCCATTTTATCGTTATCTACAATTAATTTAATAATTTCTTCATCAAAATCTGCTGGATGAAGATAAAATATTCTGAGTAATCTTAATTTTTTAATTTTTAAAAGATTTTTAAGAAGTTCCTTTAACATTTTCTTTTTGTAAATATCAACACCATATAAACCGGTGGACTGAGAAATTAAAATTATTTCGTAAAAACCTGAATCTGTAAGCAATTTAGCTTCCTCAATTATTTTCTCCACGGGCTTTGAACGAAATTTCCCCCTTATTTTTGGTATAATACAGAAAGAACATAATTCATCACAACCTTCTGAAATTTTCAAATAGGCAAAATTCCTTGTAGAAATTAGTCTTGGAATTTTATCAGAATAGATAAATCTTGTTGAACTATAGTTTGTTTCTTTATTTTTTTTGAGTATTTTCTCAAAATTTTCTATATCATCAAACCCGAATAAAAGGTCAATTTCTGGGAATTTTTCTTTAATTTTTTCTTTGAATCTATGTATATAGCATCCTCCCACTGCAAGGAATTTAATTTTTTTATTTCTTTTTAGTTCAATAAATTTTCTTATAGTATTTTCTGTTTCTTTAACAGCAGGATTTATGAAGGAGCAGGTCATTATTATTATACCTTCAGATTTTTCGGGTGGAACTAATTCAAAATTATTTTTTAAAAGGTTTCCTGCAAGATATTCACTATCAACTTGGTTTTTCGGACACCCAAGTGTGATAATAGAGAATTTTTTCATTCTTATAATATACTATAATATAATTGAAAAATAAAGGTCTTATCTATGCGGTGGATGATGAATCTGATATTATTGAACTTTTGCAGCATCATCTTGAAAAAGCAGGATACGAGTTTAAGGGATTTTATGATGCTTTAAGTTTTTTACATCATTTAAGAGAAAAGAAACCTGATTTGATAGTTTTGGATCTAATGCTTCCTGATTATGATGGGATTGAATTATGTAAGGAATTAAAAAAAGAAAAAAATTATAAGGATATTCCGGTTATAATGCTTACAGCAAGGACAAAACTTGAAGATAAGATTCTTGGTTTTGAAATAGGTGCAGATGATTATGTTACAAAACCTTTTTCACCAAGAGAACTTGTTGCAAGGGTAAATGCTGTTTTGAGAAGATATAGAGAAAAAAAGGAAGAAAAAAATATTTTAGAAGCAGGTAAAATTTTAAAGATGGATATTGATAGGTTTGAAGTTTATGTTTACGACAAAAAAGTTAATTTAAGACCTGCTGAATTTAAAATTTTAAAACTTCTTCTTGAAAGAAAGGGTGTTTTATTAAAAAGGGAGCAAATCCTTGAGCACATATCAAGAAGAGGTAAGCTAGTTTATGAAAGAACTGTTGATGTTCATATAAGGAATTTGAGAAAAAAGCTTGGTGAAGCAGGAAAGTTTATAAAGAATATAAAAGGAATGGGTTATAAATTTGAAGAATGAAAAAGATTTTTTATAAACTCTTTTTAAGTTATTTTTTAATTCTCTCTTTCTTTTCCCTTCTTATTCTAATTTCAATTTTAGGAGTAGTTAGAAATAGATATATAGATGAACTTAAAAGTCACCTCGATGATCTTATTTTTTCTTTATCTGATAGGACAGAATACTTATTAATTAACAATGATATCAAAAGTTTAAGAATATTTATTAAGGAATTCAGTAATAAGAGAGGTTTAAAAATTAGCATTTATGATAAATACGGAGAATTATTTTTAGACTCTGATATTGAGGAACAGATAAAAATAATGGAAAATAAAAAACCTGAAATAGATATAGCTTTCCATGGGGAAAAAGGATTTTCTATAAGAAAAAGTGAAATTTATAAGGATAATATGATTTTTTTAGCAGTTCCCCTTTATGAAAATGATAATATAATAGGGGTCTTAAGAATAGGTTTAAAAGCTCAAAGGATAGATGATTTTATTACTAATTTATATAGAAGAATAGGACTTGTAATTTTAATTCTTATTTTATTTTCTTCCATAATTTCATTAATACTTTCAAGAAACTTTACTCTTCCGCTCAGGGATTTAACAAGGGCATTCAAAAGAATATCTTCTGGAGATACTGATATAAGAATTTTTTCTGAAAGAAAGGATGAATTGGGTGAATTAACAAAGAATTTTAATTTAATGGCAGTTAACATAAAGAAATCACTTGATGAAATTGAAAAGGAAAAATCGATTATTGACTCACTCTCTAAGGCACTACCTGATTTAGTTTTATTGCTTGATAAAAGAGGAGAGGTTCTTTATTTTAATGAAAAAGCAAAGGAAAATTTTCAAAGTATTGAAAAAGGCAAATTTTATTATGAGTTTATAAAGGAACCGGAATTTTTATATAAATTTGAAAAAGCACTTGAAAAAGGAGAAGCAGAAGGTGAAATCAGTTTAGATCATAAAATTTTTTATTTAAAAATAAAAAAAATACCTGAAACAGAGAATTTTGTTATAGTTTTGACTGATATAACTGAAATGAAAAAACTTGAAGAAGTTAAAAGAGATTTTACATTAAATCTTTCCCATGAACTTAAAACGCCATTAACTTTAATAAAAGGTTATATTGAGACGATTGAAGAAGAGGAAGAGATAAAAAATAAAAGGTACATTTCAATAATTAAAAGACACATTGAAAGACTTATAGATATGACGGAAAAAATAATTTCTCTTTCTAAGATAGAAAGTGAGGAGAAAGCTCTTCAAATTGAAAAAATTAACCTGAGAGAGATAATTGACGGAGTTTTACCCATTTTTGAAAAGCGTTTAAAAGAAAAGGAAATAGAAGTAAAGGTTTATATACCTTCTGATTTACCTCTTATTGAAGGAGATAGATTTAAATTAGAACAGGTTTTTATAAATCTTTTTGATAATTCTATAAAATTTACATTTAAGGGTGAAATAAATATAAAGGCAAGAAAAAAGGATAATAGGGTTTTAATTGAATTCAATGATACAGGTGAAGGTATTGATGAGAGACATTTACCAAGGATTTTTGAAAGGTTTTATGTAGGTGTAAGGGGAAGGGAAAGAGAAAAATCAGGTGCAGGTCTTGGTTTAGCAATTGTGAAACAAATAATAAATTTACACAATGGAAAAATTAGTGTTGAAAGTAAAAAAGGGGAAGGGACGAAATTTTTAATAGAACTTCCCTTAAGGTTTTAAATTTAACAGAAATTTAACAGAAATTTAAGGATTTTTTAACAGTTAAAGTATAAAAATAAAAAATGAACTTTAAAAGAAAAAAATTTGAAGAAAAATTAATAAAAAGAATATTTTTTTTATTTGCTTTTCTTTCAGTAATAACAACTTTTGGAATCATATTTATACTTATTTTTGAGACAATTTCTTTTTTCAAAGAAGTATCAATAATTAGATTTTTTACAGAAAGGGAATGGACTCCACTTTTTGCTATTAAAAAATTTGGAATCTGGCCTTTGCTCTCAGGTACATTTTTAACCTCCTTTATAGCTCTTTTAATAGCTTTCCCTATGGGAATTTTTATTTCAATACTTATAAGTGAATATTTACATCCTAAATTGAAAGGAATTATTAAGCCACTTCTTGAAATTCTTGCAGGAATCCCGACAGTTGTTTATGGATACTTTGCTCTTTTATATGTTACCCCCCTTTTAAAAAAGATAATACCTCAAATTTCTGGTTTTAATTCCCTTTCACCAGGGATAGTTCTTGGTATAATGATAATCCCAACTATTGCATCAATGAGTGAAGATGCTTTTTCCCTTGTTCCGATGAGTTTAAGAGAAGCTTCCTATGCTTTGGGTGCCTCTAAGCTGGAAACAAGTTTGAAGGTTATTTTACCTGCTGCATCTTCTGGAGTTATATCTTCAGTTATTCTTGGCTTTTCAAGGGCAATTGGTGAAACCATGATAGTAACAATTGCGGCTGGACAGAGACCTATTTTAACACTCAATCCTCTTGTTCCAATTGAGACGATTACTGCTTATATTGTTCAAGTTTCACTTGGTGATACACCAGCAGGTTCATTGGAGTATAGAACAATCTTTGCTGTTGGTATGGTATTATTTGTAATCACATTAATATTTAATATTTTGAGTCATAATTTAAGAATGAAATTTATAAAATCTTTCAGAATATGAATGATTTAAAAAAATTAATATTACAAAAAAAGTTTAATGAAAAAATCTTTATATTAATTTCTATTTTATTTTTATCCTTTGCACTTTTAACTCTCATTCTTTTACTTACAGATATTTTTATAGATGGTTTCCCGGTTTTAAGTCTTAAATTTCTTTTAAGTTATCCGTCAAGGAAACCTGAAGAAGCAGGTATTTTATCACCTCTTGTAGGTTCACTATATGTTATGGCAGTTATGATAATTTTTATTGTTCCTGTTGGAATAGGAGCAGCTATTTATCTTGAAGAATTTGCTCCAAAAAACTTTTTAACAAATCTAATTGAAATTAATATAGCGAATCTTGCTGGTGTTCCATCAATTATCTATGGACTTCTTGGACTTGAAATCTTTGTTAGATTTTTTAAACTTGGTAGGTCTATCTTAGCTGGTTCTTTAACCCTTTCTCTCCTTGTTTTACCGATAGTAATAATGGCTACAAGAGAATCAATAAGACTTGTGCCATCTTCTATAAGGGAAGCAAGTTTAGCTCTTGGTGCAACTAAATGGCAGACAATTAAAAATCAGGTTTTGCCTCTTGCAATGCCTGGAATTTTAACAGGAATTATTCTTGCTGTTTCAAGAGCAATTGGTGAAACAGCACCTCTTATAACAATTGGAGCCTTAACATACATTGCCTTTTTGCCGTCAACTCCTCTTTCACCCTTTACAGTTTTACCCATTCAAATATTTAACTGGGTTTCAAGACCTCAGAAAGCCTTTCATCATAATGCAGCAGGTGCAATAATAGTTTTACTTTTTTTAACTTTTATGTTAAACTTAACGAGCATAATTTTAAGAAATTATTATAGAAAAAAATATAAGTTATAAAATGATAGTTTTAAAAACAGAAAATTTAACGGTTTCTTTTGGTGATAGAATTGTTCTAAAAAATATCAATCTTGAAATAAAGAAGAATAAAATAACAGCAATAATGGGTCCTTCAGGATGTGGAAAAACGACCCTTTTAAGGTGTTTTAATAGAATGAACGATTTAATTGATGGTTTTGTATTAAAAGGTAAAGTTTTGTTTAAGGGTTTAAATATTTATGATAATGGGGTTGAACCTTCAGAAATAAGAACAAAAATTGGAATGGTCTTTCAAAAGCCGAATCCTTTTCCAAAATCAATTTATGAAAATGTTGCTTATGGCCCAAAAATTTTAGGAATAAGGGACAAATCGAAACTTGACTTTATTGTGGAAGAGTCATTGAAAAAAGCATATTTATGGGACGAAGTTAAGGATAAATTAAAGGAAAATGCTTTAAATCTCTCAGGTGGACAGCAGCAGAGATTATGTATTGCAAGGGCACTTGCTGTGAATCCTGAGGTTTTGCTTCTTGATGAGCCGACTTCAGCTCTTGATCCTGTTGCTGCAAATAAAATAGAGGAATTACTTGAGGAGTTAAAAAAATTTTTAACAATTGTAATTGTGACTCATAACCCATCTCAGGCTTCAAGAATTTCAGATTACACTGCTTTTCTTTATATTGGTGAATTAATAGAATTTAATGAAACAGATAAAATTTTCACAGTTCCAAAACATCCAAAAACTCAGGAGTATTTAAGTGGAAAGTTTGGATAAAAGAAGGAGGTAATTTAAAATGTTTGAACAGAAATTAGAAGAACTAAAAAAAGAAATAATAAATTATGCTTTCCTTGTAGAAAAAATGATAGAAAAAAGTATAACAGGTTTGCTTGAAAAGAGGGAGGAACTTTTAAAAGAGGTAATAGAAAAGGATGAAATCTCTGCCAATGAACTTGAAATTAAAATAGATGAACTTGTTGTCACAATAATTGCAAAATATGAACCTAAGGGAAAAGATTTAAGAATGGTATTAATGATTTTAAAAATAAATAATGATCTTGAAAGAATGGCTGACCATGCTGTTAATATATGTGAAAGTGCTCTTTTTCTTATAGAAAGACCTCAGGTAAAACCCTATATTGACTTACCTAAAATAGCAAAAGAATCCATAACTATGCTTAAAGATAGCGTAGATTCTTTTATTGAGGAAAATCCAAAAAAAGCTAAAAGTGTATGTGAGAGGGATTATATAGTTGATGACCTTAATAAAAAAATTTTTGGAGAACTTATAGATTATATGACCAAAGACCCTTCCACAGTGGAAAGGGGAATCCATATAATAAGAATTTCAAATAATATAGAAAGAATAGCAGACCTTTCAACAAATATAAGTGAAGATGTAATCTTTATGGTTGAAGGGAAAGTTATAAAACACCATAAGGAAGAATAAGTTGAAAATTTTTAAAGGAAGTCTTATAATAAAAATATATAAATACAAATAATTGTGGGGTCCGAATCCCCTTTTAAAAATAAGGAGTAATTTAATGAAGAAGCTCTTATACATACTACCAATAGCAGGACTTTTATTTATATCCTGCCAGGTCCCTGAAAATATAAAGGCACTACCTGATAAGGTGAGTGCTCTGGAAACAAAAGTTCAGGAACTTGAGAGTAAAGTTTCTGATCTTGAATCAAGAGTTAATGAATTAAAGACAATGGTAGAAGAGTTAAAACAGGAAAAAGGGTCAAAAGAAACAAAACCTCAAACTGAGACAAAAGGTGAAGCTAAACCAAAGCTCCCACCAGTAAGGAAAAAATAAGGAGGTAAAAATGAAAAAGATTTTAATTCTTTCAGGGTTATTCATTGCCATAATATATTTTGCTGCCTGTAATGGAGAAGAGGAAATAGCCACTCCAAATGCAAGAATAACACAGATTCTAAATCAGGGTGGAGGATTAAGATTTGAATGGGATCCTGTTGATGGTGCCGATGGATATAGAGTTTATGTAGATGGAACACAACAGTATCAGGGAACAAATACATATTTTGAATGGACAAATCCTGCTAAAATAATAGAAATAGTTGCTTATGCTGGTGATAAAGAATCAAATCCAAAATCTTTTAATTTTACACCTGTTTCAAGAACAGGACAGGAACTCTGGGAAAGAAGTGCTTCAGGAAACAGTGCTTATGGATGGAATTCTGATGGTATAGGAACAAGTTATTCAATTCTTGACCAAAATAATTTTTCACAATTCGATTTTTATCTTGATGATTTAACAAGTGGTTCAACTGATCCTGCAAATATATACCTGGTTAGTCCCAATTACAACGCATTCGGTAACCCATTCAATAATACTGAAACAGCTTTTGCAGTGGGAACAGCTGATATAGCACCTGCACCGGGAAACTATTATACACCAACAACACAGAACCCCATAGTCCAGGGTGAAACGTATTTTCTCTGGATAGACCATTCAGCTAACGGTTGGTCTGATGATGATAATTTTGTAAAAATTACAATAAATTCAATAGGAAGTGACGGAAGGGTGACTTTTGATTACTGGTTCCAGAAATACGGAGGACTTCGCTGGTTAAAGCCCTGATAATATAGAAATTAAAGTCCACTTTTAATAGCCCCCCTCGTAATGAGGGGGGTTTTTATTTTAAATAAGTGAAAAAATATTTTTGTCTTTCTTAATATTAAATTATGAAAAAATTATTTTTAATTGTTTTTTTCATTTTTTATGCCTGTATAAAATCACCCCATGAGGTGGGTTGGTTTCTAACTCTCAGAATACCTGGAAAATTAAAAAAAACTACTGTTTTGGATGAGGTTTCTAAAAGTGATAAATATAGAGTTATTGCCGATTCGGTTTTTAATATACAGAAAATTATTCACCCAAATCTTAACAATTATTCAGGTTTTTCAGAATTAGCAAGAGACACTTTAAGAAGGTTTATCCCTAAGATTATAGATACAACACGGAGTGAATTTGGTTCGCTTTTATTTCTTATATACGGAGGAACAAAATATAAAGGTAATGTTTTAAATTCACCCTGCACCTTGAAAACTAAAATTTTAGCTTTTAGTTGGAATGATATCTCAGATACTTTTGAACTTTTTAAAAAAGACAGTGTAAAGCAAGAAGTATCAGGTAATTTCAATATAATTCACAGATTACCCTTTAATGATTTTCCAGCCGGTCCTCATCTTTTTGTTATCATTCCTCAGATTTTAACAGGAACAGCAAATTTTGATACAGTAGAAACTTTTAAAGAGGCTCTTTTTGGTGCAAGAATTCTTGGTGATAACATTTTAACATTTACCGATACAATTAAAAACGATAATAAAGATGTAAGAGATTTAGCAAAAGAGAACAGGATTCAAAAAATTTTTCTTCATGCAGATGTTACCCATTCTTTACCTGCAAGATTTTATTTATCCATTCAAGTTTTTACAGAAAATAGTGACACTTTTATGCCTGTTAATAATTTGCTTTTCAGGGCTTCTCCTAAAAATATAGATGGTGTATCTATTGATAGCACAAAGTTTTCCTTTGAAATTGATATTCCAAAGGAAGTTATAGATCTTGCTAAGGATTCACTTATTTTTTACAAAGCATTTGCTATTGTGGACAGTCAGGGAAATGCCTATATAAAACCTCTTGACTTTTTAAAATTAAAAGGCTATCTTGGAATTACAGTATATACATTGGAGAGATAATCATGATTAAATTATTACTGATTTTTTATCCTCTCTATAATACCTTAGGGGAGAATATCCCTGTGAGTTACCCATTTGGAAGTCAGAGCATCTTTTTCAACCCTGCCATAATTGGTTCAGAATTTAACCCTTCCTATACTATTTCACTTCTTGGAACAAACCTTGCCCTTACTAATAACGCATTATCAATATCCCTTTATAATGATATAATGTCTGCTAATGGTGATTCACTTAATAGGGAATTAAAAGATAAAATTTTAAAATACTCAGGTAATGCATGGAAATTGAACCATCTTTCTTATTTTTCTCCTTTTTCATTTTCAATAGGAAGGTTTGCTATGGGGTTTAGATTAATTCAAGGGTCTTTTATGATGATTCCAGAACCCTGGTTAAGGCTATTATTATATGGAAATGAACTTGATAAAGTTTACGAAGCTAATAAGAATAACACAGCACTTCAGGTTCTTAATCTTTTTGAAATAAAAACGGGTTTTGGAAACGGTATTTTCCTTGATCCAAATGAAAAATTCAGATTACTTTATGGACTTTCTTTTTCTTTCTATATTTCAGGACCCTATCTTGAATTAAGTGATATTAATGTTAAATTAAATTCCTCAAGTGATGCAATAACAGGAAATGATTTTTTAAGTATAAGAGCAGATACAAACTTTTTTAACTTTGGATATTCAATGGATTTTGGTTTTGGTTTTGAATATAAAAAACTTTTTAATTTTTCTTTTGGATTTTCCAATATAATATCAAATCTAAACTTTTCAAAAGGAGTAATTTTTAGTCACAGGGGAAATCTTGATTCCCTTTATATAGGTGAAGGAATAGATTACGACACAATTGCAACCGATGATGTGGACACAATACCCGGAGCTTTCAGTGTAAAATTACCCTTGATTTTCAAATTTTCAAGTTTTTACAGGCATCCAGAGGATAAATACAGATTGTTTTTTGCCTATGAACAGGGTTTTAAAAACACAGCCTTTTCTACAAAAACACCGAGAATTTCCTTGGGTAGTGAGTATTTTGTCCATCCAAGAATCCCTTTAAGAGCAGGGTTTACTTTTGGAGGTTACGAAGGTTTTGCCTTTTCTCTTGGATTTGGTATAATAAGTAGGGATATTTCATCCATAAATATAGGAATATCACAGCATAGAGGAATTTTTACAGGAAGTAGAGGAATTTCTTTATCCTTTTTAACTGAATTTCATTCACCTTTTAAGGGTAAATTTAAGTTTAGAATTATAGATTCACTTACCAATAAACCTATAGCAAATGCTGTTTTAAGGTTAATTGATACAAAAGATAAAAAGGTTTTTGAAGGTTTAAGCGATGTTAATGGTGAAATAAAGGGTGAAATAAAAGGAGGTAAGTATAAATTTGATGTTGAGGCAGATGATTATTATTCAAAATCAGGTCCTTTTGTAATAAAATCCGGAGAAAAAAGAGAAGAAAAGGTTCCTTTAAAAACAAAATTTGGAATCTTAACACTTTATGTTAAGAATAAAGATAATGAAGAGCCTTTAAGTGATGTGGATGTTACTATTCAATATAAAGAAAAAACTACAAAGGTAAAAACAGATAGAACAGGAACTCTAAAATTTAAACTGGAAAAAGGAGAATATACATTCAGGTTTGAACACCCTGATTATGTTCTCAAAACTGAAAGAATTTCCATAGAACCGGGAACAGTTAAAGAGGTAGATGTTTTCCTTTCAACAAAATGGGGAATTGTGAAAGGTAAGGTTTTTAATGCTCAAACAATGGAAACTCTTTCAGGTGATATAGAAATTTACCCTGAAAATAAAGATAGTTTAATTCAAAAAATTGTATCTCCTTCTGAGGGAACTTATGAGGTAAAACTCCTTGAAGGTATTTATCTATTTAAAGTAAAAGTTCCCAATTATATACCACAGGCAGCTTATGTTCAGGTTAAAGGTGGAGCTGTTTTAATAAAAGATTTTCCTATGTTAAAGGAAAAAATGGTATTTACCTTTAGAAATATATATTTTGATTTTAACAAAGCAACAATTAGACCTGAATCTTATCCTATACTTGATTCAATTTCTATAATGCTAAAGGATAATCCTACAATAATTGTTGAAATAGGTGGTCATACTGATGAAAGGGGTTCAAATGCATACAATAAAAAATTGAGCCAGGGAAGAGCTGATGCTGTCAGGATTTATTTTATTGATAAACATGGAATAGATCCATCAAGATTAATAGCAATTGGTTACGGAGAAGATAGACCTGTTATAAGAAATGCAAAAACTGAAGATGAACACCAGATGAATAGAAGGGTTGAATTTAAAATACTGGGAGAAAAGAAATAATTTAAGTTAATCTTTTAAAATTTTTTCCGGGTTAAAGAAGGGATTTTCTTCAAATCCAGTCCGATAAATATCACTTTTTATTCTATTTTTCAAGTCTTCAAATATATATATATAATTTTTAAGAAGAAACTTCACCGCATCGTATCTTTCAATTTTTTTACATATCTTTAAAAGTTCTCTTAATATGATAATATGTAAGATAGGTATAGGGTATTTAAAAATTTCTTCAAATAGAAGTTTCAAATCCTCACTTAATCTTGTGCTTTCCTTAATTTTCTTAATTGCTTTAATGTAAAACTTCTGGTAAAAGGGGAAATTTGGATTTTCTTCTATTTCTCCTATATCTATTTTTTTAAAAAACTCTTCATTTGTATTAAGAAAAATCGTAAAAAATATATAAGGATCCCTTAGGAATGAAAGATTTAAATCTAAAGTAGTTGCTTCGTTTCCTTCAAGAAGAGATTTAATATTCTTAAAATAAAAAATATATGGAAGGTTTTCAAATTTTTGAGAAAAAGATAGTCCTATTTTAAAAGCAGAATTGAATAAATTCTCATTTTTCAAAAATATACCCAGGAAAGCTTTTATTTTAAGAACATCAATTAAATTTTCAAAGTTCATTTCCATATAAGAAGATTTTTCTGCATCAAGAATAGTGTTTAAGGAATCTTCAAGATTTCCTGTCCAGAATAAAAGGTCAGAAAGTTTCAATTTAAATTCAGAAAGAAAAACTCCCTTCTTTTTAAGTTCATTACTTGCTCTTCTCATAAAAATAAGCGAATCAAAGAATAGACCTTCTTTCTGGTAAAGAAAAGACCATGTTATATTAACTTTAGCTGAGGTAATTTCATCTTTAATTTTTATATCCCTCAAAAATTTTTTTGCAGATTCAAGACTTCCCCTTTCAATATAAGACTTTGAGAGATAAAGATTAATTTCATTCCATTTTTCATCTTTTTCCTCTGTCAGAAGTAGTGCTTTGTGAAAATGTTGAATAGATTTTTCAAAATCTTTGGCAAGAAAAGAATATACTCCTTTCAGGAAAAAGTAATCACCCATATCAAGGGGTTTTACTTTATAGTTTTTTATAACTTCATCATCTATTTTTTCAAAAATAAAATTCGGTATAAAACCCGTCCCTTCTCTTAAAAGTTTTTTTAAACTCTTTATACCGTATTTCCATGCTTTATCATATTCTCTCGCCTTTAAAGAGTTTATAAAAACAAAATAAGGGTTCTCTTCAGCCCAGGGACTATCTAAAACAGCATCAACAATTTCTTTATGAATCCTTTCTTTAATTAAATCGGGTAATGATTCATAGATTACTTCTCTAACAAGTGGATTAACAAATAAAATTCTATTGTTTTCAATTCTTAAAATATCATTTAAAATAAGTTTGTCTAAATTTTTTTCTATTTTGTGAGAGAAGTATTCTGAAAGAGGAGAATCAAGGTCAAGTTCAGTAACAGCACTTAATATTTCCAATAAATCTCTCTCTCCTTCAGTAAGTTCCTGAATCGGTGATAGAACAATACTTATTAAAGAAAGTGGAAGTTCAGGTTTTTCTTTGATATCTTTTTTCCTTACTTTTAAACTTTTTAAATACTGAGTTATAAATAGAGGGATACCCCCGGTTTTTGGGTGAATTTCAAGAATTATCTCTGGACTTACATCAGGGAAGTATTTTAATATTAATTCTTTTGTTTCATCATAATCAAAAGCTCTCAAATTGATTCTATAAACATTTTTAGGATCTAAAGATATTGGTAAGACTCTCCCTGTTAAAATAATCAGGGTTTTTTCAATTTTTGATTTTAAAAAGTTTATAAATTCAATTGTAAAAGGGTCAGTTCTATCTATATCATCAAAAAATATAATAAGGTTACCTTTTTTATTGCATATAACTCTTAAAAGATCAAATAAAAGATATTTAAGTTTTTCTCTATTAGGTTTTTCTTCTATTCTCTCAAAAAAATAAGAAAAGCTTTTTAAAAAAGTTTCAAGATATCTTTTTATAAATTTAAATTCCTCTTTATTTAAGGAATTCTCAATAAATAACCTGAAAGGGTAGAGCGGTTCGTTAGAATATATATCACTTCCTTTAAGTTTTATAATAAAACCTTTATCTTTTAATTTTTTTAAATAATTTTCTGTAAGAAATGTTTTTCCAATCCCTGCTTCACCTGTTATTATTACACTTTTAGTTTCTCCCTTTTCCCATTCACCTATAATTGCTTCTAATCTTCCCTTAACATCACTTCTTTCTATATAGGGAACTTGGAATTCCTCATAAATAATTTCCTTCCTTTCAGAAATCAAAGTATAAACATCAATTCTATCAAATTTTCCTTTTAACTTGATTTTTCCCATATGTTCAAATTCATAAAAATTCATAGCAGTTTCGTATATATCAACACAAACATATTTTCTGTTATTAAAGAGAGTAGAAAGTCTTGCAGAGGTATTCACACAATCACCAAGAGCTGTTATAGACATGCTATTTCCTGATTCAATTTCTCCAAAGAATGCCCATCCAGAACATATTCCTATACCATATTCACATAAATCTGAAAAATTTTTTTTAATTAACTCTTCAACTTTAAAAGAAAAATCAATAACTTTAAAAATAAGGTCTCTTTCAAATTCATTATAACCAAATATAAAAAGTCCGCCTTCAAAATGATTGAATTTCTCAAAAAAACCATCATAATTAACACATAATTCATCAATTTTTTTTAAAAAATAGTGGAACTTAGAAATTAAAAGAGCATTTATTTTTGTTTTCCATTTTAGACTCAGAAAGAAAGAAATAACATATTTTTTTCTAAGATAAATTGCAATTTTTTCTTTATCAGGAACAATAACTTTTACATCTTTTAGTTTTAAACCACAATATGTACAAAAGTTATAGATATCTCTAACATAAGATTTACATCTCTTACATTGAATTCTATTTTCAGTTTCTATCACTTTCAAATCTCCTTAATCCCATAGTTGCTGCCAGTTTTACAGAAGAATCAGAATCCTTAATAAGTTCCTCTAAATAACTTTTGATTTTTTCTGTTTTATATTTTGATAAAACTCTTACTAATTCTGTTCTTATTCCAGAAGGATATTTAGGTTTCTTTAAAAATGTTTTTTCAAATAAAATCTTTTCTATAAAAGGGTACACCTTTTCAGGTGAATGTTTCATTACAAAATTAAAAGCAGGAATTACAAGTTCGTTAAAATCTTCTTTTTCAATTGTTTCTTTAATAAACTTAGAGATTACATCCACACTTTTTTCAGTCCCTATTTTTAAAAGTGTTCTTATACATTCTATCTTGACTTCCTTTCCAGGATATTCAATGTAAACCTCAATAATATCATCTTCAACTTTTGGATTATTAATTTTTGATAAAGCTCTGAGTACCTCTAATCTTACTATATCCTGACCGGTTTTTAAAAATTTTACTAAAAGAGGTAAACCTTCTTCATCTTTACTTTCCCCAAGTATAAACACTATATCTCTTTGTGTTTTCCAGTTTTCTTCTTCAAGAGCTTCATAAAATTCCTTCCTATAATCTGGTGGAAAAGCTGCAAGAATTTTAGCTATTCTTCTTCTGATAGCAATATTTTCAATTTCTGGAAATATCTCTTTAAGCGCATTAAATCCTTCCTTACCTGAAGAAAGAAGTGCCTCTTTCACTTCTATTTCTGTATCTTCATCCCATAGAGCTGTTAGAAGCATCCTTAAGGCAAATTGAGTACCTACTTTTCCAAGTGCTCTTATTGCCATTTTTTTCTTTGATTCTGAATCAAGTAAATCTCTAAAAGTTTTCTGTATATCTTCAACAATAAAATCTTTCCCCTTTATCTTTGCAATTTCTACAATTTTTTCAAGACCATCAATATATGAAAAGATAACAGCTGGATGTTCCTCTTCTTGTATTTTTGATTTTATAAGATTTATTAATTTTTCAAGTGGTCCAAGTTTATCTGACTTTATAAAGGACACTGCTAAAGCAGCAATAGCACTAACAGCTGAACTTCTTTCATTTTCGTCTCCTTTGTTCAGTTTTTCTAAGAGTGGTTCAAGGACAAGATCCATTTCAGAGGCACCAATTCCCTCTTCAAGTTCCTTTTCCATAAATTTCAATTTCTTTTCACCTGTTATAACAAGTCTTTTTTCTCTTGTAACTCTTTCAAGCATTTCCAACTCTTTATCCTGATAGGAAATCTCACTCTTAGTGTATACTTTCCTTTTTTCAAGAATATCCTTAATTGTATCAGGTACAGTTGTATCTCCTTCTTTTATACCAGATAAAAGAGAAATAAGTTCTTCATCCTTCATTTCCTCAAGAACTTTCCTTATTGATTGGGCAATTTCCCTGTGTTTTTCTGATTCTTGAAGGAACCTTCTTTTTAAAGAGGGAGATAAAATTTTAAGGATTTGTGAAACAATAAGTGAAAGGCCTGAAAATCCTTCTTCTCCATATTTTTCAAGTAAATAATAGGCAACTATTTTTAAAGCAGAAACAATACTTAAAATTTTGGAACTATCGAAATCCTCTTTAAGATCAATTCCAACCATTTTTAAAAAGATATCCCTTATTTCCTTTTCTTTTTCTTCATCCTTTAATTCCTCAATTTTATTAAAAATTTTATCAATTTTTTCTTCAATTTCAGAACCAGCCCGAACTTCTTCATAAATATTAGGTGAAACAATTCCTTCATAATCTTTTTCTTCTTTAAAAGCACTTACACCTTCTGTTTCAAAGGGAATTAAAAAACTCGGAATTTTATTCAAAATTTCTTTCCTTTTATCTTCAGGGACAAATGATAAAATATCACTTCTTTTTTCCCTTGGTATTTCAGAAAGAATAAGTAAAAAATCACTTTCATCCATAGAAACCATTATCTCTCTGATTTTATTTTTGATTTCTTCATCTTTCAAAAATTCAGACAGGAGATTTTCGCCTCCTTCCATCATTATTGAAGAAAAGATTTTTGATAACTGAAGAGGATTAATTTTTTTAGCATTTTTGAAAAGATTTTTAGTCTTAGTAAGCATATCTTCTCCTGGTATTGATTTTATAAGATTTAAAGGATTATCAGTGTTTTCTATTTCTTTCAAAACTGACTCAAGGTCAAACTTTATTTCTTTATCAGTGGTAGATGAGCTCAAGGTAAACTTCACTTCATTGAATCTGATTTTTTCTATATTTTTTTGAAGCAGAAATTCTGTTGGATCCTGTGTTTCTAAAAATTTTTTTGCCGGAAGAGTAAAAACCTCAAAAAATCCTTTTATATCTTCTTGGGTAACATCTCTGTCAATTGATACACTCTCAATTTTATATCTTGATAGCTGTTTTGATAAAGATAGAATTGCAGGAATTTTACTTATATCCATTCTTGTTTCCTCAAATAGAATTATATTTTCAAAGAAATAAATTGATAATGTTTTGTATTTAGTTGGAAATTTTTTTATAACCTCTAAAAACTGTTCTGCTAATCTCGTAAAAGCAGGGTGTCCGGGTGGATACATTTTTGAATAATTTAAACCAACCCCCATTTGTTTTAAAAGTTCTACTAATAAATTTTCAATTTGCTCCATGTAAGACTACCTCCCTTAAAATGTAAAAATTAAAATTATCAAAGCTTCTTTTTTCAAGCATATCTCCTTCAAAAATTTTCTCTGGTTCTCCTATTAAACCGATTTCTCCTTCTTTTACAATTGTTTTTAAATCATTAATTTTATTAATAAAATCAGAAATAAGTATTAAATATGCCTTTTCTCCTGTTTTAACCGGAAAAACTATTGTGTTACCATATCCACCAAACATATGCATTCTGAAATTTACTTTCAAAAGTTTTGAGTTAAAAAAATCCTTTATATCTTTTAAAAAGCTAAAAAATTCAGCTTTTTCAAATTTTTTTACAAGTCCCCATAAAATTTCAATCTCGTCACCTATATATTGGTTAACATATCCTCCATTTTTTTCTGCTATATTTCTTAAATTGGAAAATAAAAGAGAAAGATTTATTTTTAAGTCAAAAAGTTCTATTTTTTCTGTTAGATGAGTAAATCCTATTATATCCATTCTAAAAACCAGAAGTTCCTTTTCCGTAAAATCTTTACTAATGAAAAAACCACAATTCTGGCAGAAAAAACCTTTTCTATCAATTTCCGAACCGCATCTTAAGCATACCTCATAATACATTAATTAAAATTTTAAAGTTTTTTATAAAAAAAATCAACTATAAAATTTTTATCTTCTTCTAATTTATCTTCTTCTAAAAAAGGGCTCAAAAACAAAATAAAAAATTATAAAAATAAAAAATACAACATAAAAAATTTTTATCATTATTTTTTCCTTTTTGTTATAATTACAAAAACACCACCTATGAATAATAAAAATGTTCCAAACCAAACGAGCTGTATAAGAGGATTATAAAAAACTTGAATATAGACAGTTTTATCTTCTTCCCATCCCTGAATAACTGCATAAATATCTCCATTTAAAAGGGGCAATACATCCATTTCAGCTGATGGTTGTTCCCAGTTATGATAAAACCTTAAAGCAGGTGAAAGTTTTCCTTTTATTCTTCCTGAGTTTTTAACTAAAAAATCTCCTCTAACTTCATCATAATTCTGTCCTGAAGCCATGGATAATTCAATATACTCAATTTCAAAATTTTTAAAATTAACACTTTCTCCTTTTTTAACTACAAATTCTTTTTCTTCTTTAAATCCATAAGAAGAAATAATACCAATTGCTGAAAGAACAATACCAAAATGAATAAGAAAAGAACCAGTTTTCCTTACAAAATATTCATTTAATTTTAATTCTCCAATTTTAATATCATGTATATAACGATAAATATTTGAAACAAAGGCAAAGGCTGAAACTCCGTATCCAAGAAAGGCTCCTGGATGTTTTGATATTTTTATAAACACAAAAAATGAAACTAAAAGGAAAGCTAAAAAGGAAATTAAAAAGAAAAATTTTGAAGAATTTTTGTATGTAAAGGGATAAATAGCTAAAAGTATAAGAATTATAATGAAAAATGGACCTGTAGCCCTTACAAAAAATAGAGGAGTAACTTCAATCTTTTGACCGAGAATTAAGCCTGTAATAATTGGGTAAAAGGTTCCAATAAGGGTTACTATGGTTATAGCAATAAGGGAAAAAAGTAAAATTAAAATCAAACCTTCGAGCCCAAAAATGCTGAATTTTTCTCCTTCATCTTTTAATTTTCCTCTATATTTAAATAAAGCAAAAAATAGAAAGAATAAATTCAAAAGAACAAAAGAACCAAAATATGGTCCAAGTTCACTTTCTGCAAAAGCATGAACTGATGAAAGAGCCCCACTTCTTGTAATATAGGTTCCTGTAACAACAAGTATAAAGGTAATTATTATTAAAGAAAGGTTCCATAATTTTAACATTTTTTTTGTTTCCTGAATAAAAAGGGTATGGACAAAGGCAGTTGCAGTTAACCATGGAAGAAAAGAAGCGTTTTCAACCGGATCCCACGCCCAGTATCCACCCCATCCAAGCTCAACATATGCCCATCTTCCTCCAAGAACAATACCTATGGATAAAAATAGCCAAGATATAAGGGTCCATTTTCTTATTTCCAAAGAAAAGTCTTTTCTTTCACCTTTGAGAAAAACTGCTATTGCATAACTTAAAGGAATGGTAAAACCAACAAATCCAAAATATATGGCAACAGGATGAATAAGCATCCATATATTCTGGAGCAGAGGATTTAAACCTCTTCCATCTGGAGGAGTAAAAGGAAGTGTCCTAAATGGATTTGTTAAAAAGAAAGTTATAAATGTGAAAAAGAGAATAACAATTGAAATAACAGTGTAAGAAATTAATCTATGTAAGTTTTCTGATTTTGCTGAAAAGATATAAATCAAAAAATAAATTGAAAGTATTAAAATCCAGAAAAGCATTGAACCATCCATTCCAGCCCAGAAAGCAGAAAATTTGTAGATAAAGGGAAGAGTTTTTGAGGTGTAGTTTGCAACATATGTTACCCTGAAATCTGAAGTTAAAAGAAGATACCATAGACAAAGGGAAGATAAAATTATAAAGGAAGAACCTAAAAAAATAGCCCTTTTACCGGATTCAAAAAAAAGTAAATCCTTTCTTTTAAATCCAATAATAAATAAAATAGCTGCTAAAAGAAAGGATAAAAAAGATCCAAATAAAGAAGAATATCCAAGTTCAATCATAGAAAATTATAATATATTTTAAATTAAAATTCAATTTAAAATTAGAAATTTTCATTTATATAAGTTTCAGCCATCATTGCTGCAATTGCTCCATCTGAAGCTGCTGTAATTGCTTGTCTCAGAGTCGTATTCCTTACATCTCCAGCTGCATAAATTCCTGGAATAGAAGTTTCCATTTTCTCATTTGTAATCACAGCTTTTCTTTCATCAAGAGGTGTTAAGCCTTCAAGAATTTCAGAATTTGGCATAAGTCCAATGAATATAAAAACAGCAGAAACAGGCATTTCCCATACTTCTTCGGTTATTACATTCTTTAAAACAATACCTTCAACTTTTTTTTCACCTTTTATTTCTTCAACAACAGTATTAAGAATGAACTCAATTTTAGGATTATTTTTAGCCCTTTCAATATAAATCTTCTGGGCTCTGAATTTATCTCTTCTATGAACAATATAAACTTTTTTTGCAAATCTTGTTAAATAGATACCTTCTGTTACAGCAGAATCTCCTCCCCCAACCACAACAATCTCCTTATCTTTAAAAAATGGACCATCACATACAGCACAATTTGAAACACCTCTTCCCATAAGTTCTAATTCACCTTTTATACCAAGTCTTTTATGATGTGCTCCTGTTGCAACGATTATGGCTTTTGTTATCCATTCGCCTCTATCAGTGATGACTTTTTTATAACCTTTATCAAGTAATTCAATTTTATTAGCCTTTTCCATAAGTATTTTTGCTCCGAAATTTTCAGCATGTTTTCTCATTAAATTTATAAGTTCGCTTGCTTTAATTCCATCTGGAAAACCTGGATAATCTTCTATCCATTCAGTAAGGGAAAGCTGCCCTCCGATTGTTTCCTTTTCAAGAATTATTGTTTTTAAATTTGCTCTTGCTGCATATAAGCCAGCTGAAAGCCCTGCAGGACCTGCTCCGAGAATAATTATATCAGCCCTTCTATCTTTTATTTGCTCAGAAACTCCACCAAATTTTATTTCAAGCATTTTTACCCTCCTTTTGTTTGAAAAGGATATTTTGTATAAACATCGTAAAATTCTAAAATATTTTTTTTATTTTTATGAAGGTAATAACTTCTTATACCAACCATAACAGCATTATCTCCGCAGTATTCTAATGGAGGAAATAAAACCTTATCAAAGTTTTCATAAAATATTTCTCTTAGTCTATCATTTGCTGCTACACCCCCTACAACTGAAATTGTTAAATTTTTTAAATTAAGAACATGTATAGCTTCTTTAACTTTTTCCAGTATATGTTGAAAAACAGTTTCCTGGAAAGAGGCTGCAATATTGGATTTTAAATTTTCAAATTCCTCTGGATTTATCTTCTCAATATACCTTATTAATGCAGTTTTTAAACCACTGAAGCTGAAAGTAAAGGGTTTAGTTTGTGGAAGGGGAAATTTGATAAAATTTTTATCACCTTTTTTAGCAAGTTCAGAAAGCCTCTTTGCTCCTGGATATTTAAAACCAAAAAGTCTTGCAGCCTTATCAAGACATTCACCTCCTGCATCATCAAGTGTTCCACCAAGATATTTTATTTCATTTATGTCTTGAAGTAGAAACAGCTCTGTATGCCCTCCTGAAACAAGAAGGGAAAGTAAAGGAAATTCTGGTTCTCTATCTATAAAAACAGAAAAAAGATGTGCTTCAAGGTGATCTATTCCGTAAAAGGGAACTTGTAAAGAAGAAGCGAGTGATTTACCAAAGATATAACCTACAAGGAGAGAGCCTATAAGACCTGGTCCCTGGGTTGCTGCAACTAAATTTATATCTTTTGTATCAATCTTAGCAATTTCAAGGGCAAGTTTAAGTGATGGGACAATTATTTCCATGTGGGTTCGTGAGGAAAATTCAGGCATTACACCCCCAAACTCAATTCCTGAAATATGAGAGGATAAAATGTGGGATTTTACTTTTTTATTTTGTAAAATAGCAACCGAAGTTTCATCACAGGAGGTTTCAAAGGAAAGAATAAACATTTTTATATATAAAAGTAAAAATTTTAAAAATCAATATTTAAAATTCCACTGAATTTGAAAATCAATATTTTTTGGCTTATAATTTTTAAAATGCATGTTAATAAATTATCTATTTTTGCAAAATTTCAGAAAATTTGAAAAGAAAGAATTTTTCTTTAAAGAAGGAGTAAATCTTATTACAGGACCAAATGGAGCAGGGAAAACAACAATTCTTGAAGCAATACACCTTCTCAGCTATCCGAGAAACTTGAAAGGAGCAAGTAATTCTGAAATTATTAAAAAAGGTAAAGAATTTTCCCTAATCCTCTGTAAGGGAAATTCAAAAAATGGAAAATACGAAATAAAACTTGAAATAGAAAAAGATAAAAAAAATCTTTACTTAAATAATAAAAAAGTTCCATCCTATTCCTATGTCTTTAAAAAATTACCCACAATTTTTTTTCATTCAAAAAAAGAAATAATATTCTGGAGTAAAAGTGAACTCCTCAGAGAAATAAATTACCTTATCTCCCTTTTGGATAATGAATATTTTAAAATCTTACTTAATTACAACAGGATTCTTGAACAAAGAAATAAATATCTTAAAAATATTAAAGAAAATATAGACCCTTTTAAGAAATTGCTTCAAGATAATGGAAAAATATTACAGAGTAAACGTATAATATATATTAAAAAAATAGAGGAAGTTATGAAAAACTATTTAAATGTTTTTATTAATTATGAACCTTCAGTTTTGGATTATGATTTTGAAAAGGAGAAAGAAAAAGGTTTTACTCTTTTTGGTATTTCGAGGGATAAAATTACTTTTTTAAAAGATGGTTTTGAGTTAAAGACGCAGTGTTCGGAGGGTGAAAAAAGGATTTTTTTGTTTTATTTTTATATTGCTATTGCTGAAATGATGAAAGAAAGTGGAAATTTACCCTTACTTTTATTAGATGACCCTTTTTCAATTCTTGATTTTAATCTTGTGAAAGATTTTATTGGAAAATGGGAAGGTCAGATTATTATTACATCCCTGAAGGATCTTGATATAAAAAATAAAATAGTTTTGTAAAATGGAAAATTTAAGCAATATTCTTTTTGAATTTTTTAGAAAGAAAGGGCTTGAAAAAAGATTTTATGAATATCAGGTTATAAAGGAATGGGAGAAAATTGTAGGGGAGGGTATAGCTTTAAAAGTAAAGGCAGTTAATTGCAAGGATGGAATTCTTTATCTTTTTTCAAGTGATTCAATTATGAGGTCAGAAATATATAATTTAAAAAAAGAGATTATAAAAGAAATAAATAATTTTTTTAAGAGAAAAATTGTAAAAGAAATAAAATTTACAAGGAGGATGGAATAATATGACAGAAAGATACGATGCATCTAAAATTCAAATTTTACCTGGTTTAGAGGGTGTTAGAAGAAGACCTGCAATGTATATAGGGGATGTTGGAAAAAGGGGACTTCACCACTTAATTTTTGAAATACTTGATAATTCAGTTGATGAAGCTCTTGCCGGTTATGCAAAAAATATTGAAGTAATCCTTCATTCTGATGGTTCCTGTTCTGTTAAAGATGATGGAAGAGGAATACCGGTTGATCTCCACCCAACAGAAAAAAAACCAGCAGTTGAGATTGTATTTACCTATCTTCACGCTGGAGGAAAGTTTGATCAAAAAATCTATCAGATATCAGGTGGTCTTCACGGAGTTGGAGCATCCGTTGTATGTGCCCTTTCAGAATTTCTTGAAGTAAAAGTAAAAAGGGATGGGAAAATTTATTATCAAAAATTTTCAAGAGGAAAAAAAATTACTGAACTCAAAGAGATAGGTAAAACAGAGGAGAGTGGAACAGAGGTGAGATTTAAGCCTGACCCTGAAATTTTCAAGAAAACAGAATTTGAGTTTGAAATTGTTGAAAAAAGATTAAAAGAACTTTCTTTTCTTGTTAAAGGTTTAAGACTTAAAGTTTTTGATGAAAGAGATGGAAAGGAAAAGGAATTTTATGCAGAAGGTGGATTAAAAGACTTTGTAAAATTCCTTGATGAGGCAAGGAAACCAATTCATGAGCCTTACTGGATGGAGGCAAAAAGGGAAGATATTGAAGTTGAAATAGCCCTTGAATATAACTCAGATTATCAATATGAAAATATTTTAAGTTTTGTTAATACTATCAATACCCATGAAGGTGGAACTCATGTTACGGGTTTCAAATCAGCTCTTACAAGGGTAATAGTTGATTATATAAAAAAGAACAATTTGCTTAAATCAAACGATATTGAGATTCAGGGAGAAGACACAAGGGAAGGTTTAACTGCCTGTATCCATGTAAAAATGCCAGGACCACAGTTTGAAGGTCAGACAAAGACAAAACTCGGAAACTCAAATGTTAAAGGTATTGTAGAATCAGTATTTTATGACAGGTTTTACAGATTTCTTGAGGAAAATCCTTCTGTTGCTGAGGAAATAGTTAAACTTGTTATAGCTACTGCAAGGGCAAGGGAGGCTGCAAAAAAAGCAAGAGAATTAACAAAAAGAAAATCCCTTTTAGAATCAGTTTCTCTTCCCGGAAAACTTGCTGATTGTTCTATCAGGGATCCTTCAAAAGCAGAGTTATTTGTGGTTGAGGGCGAGAGTGCAGGTGGTTCAGCGAAGCAGGCAAGAGCAAGGGAATTTCAGGCAATTTTGCCTTTAAAGGGTAAAATTTTAAATGTAGAAAAGGCTTCCATAGATAAAATTTTAAAAAATGAAGAGATTAAGACAATTTTTCAGGCAATAGGTATAGGTTTTGATGAAGAAGATTTTAAGCCTGAAAAAATAAGGTATCACAGAATAATTATAATGACTGACGCTGATGTTGATGGAAGTCATATAAGGACACTTCTTTTAACTTTATTTTACAGGTATATGAAACCACTTATAGAGCTTGGATTCTTGTATATAGCACAGCCTCCTCTTTACAGGTTACAGAAAGGTAAAAAGGTTTATTATGCTTATTCAGAGGAAGAAAAGGAGGAAATTTTAAAGAAGATCGGAGGAGAAGATGGGGTAAATATTCAACGTTATAAGGGTCTTGGTGAGATGAATCCAGAGCAGTTATGGGAAACAACTATGGATCCTGAAAGAAGGATTTTAAAAAAGGTAACCCTTGAAGATGCAGCAGAGGCAGATAGATTATTTTCTATTTTAATGGGTGAAAAAACAGAACCCAGAAGGGAATTTATAATGCAAAATGCAAAGAAGGTCCAAAATTTAGACATATAATTACCATTTAATTATTGAAATTTTTACTTTTTCTTTTTATAATTTTATGATGAAAAATATTCTATCTGAAGAGGAGATAATTAGGATAATTGAGGAAAAGTTGCCTGAAATCATAGAAAAATATCCCTCTGTAAGATTAAAAATTGAAGAATTGATTGAAAAAAAAGCTGCCACAAAAGAGGAAATAAAAGAAATACTCCTTGAACTGAAAGCACAAAGAGAAGAAAATAGTAAAAGATTTGAAGAAATTAATAAAAAATTTGAAGTTCTTACATTAAAAATGGAGAATGGATTTAAGGTTTTAAGAGACACAATCTCAGCTATTGGTTCAAGGTGGGGAGTAGGAGCTGAGGAAGCTTTTAGAAAAGGATTTGAAGAAGTTCTTTCAAAACTTGATTATAAAGTTATAAAATGGAGAAGATTTGACAAAAATTCTGAATTTTTTATATATCCAAGGACAGCTGAGATAGATATATTAATAAAAAACAAAAAGAAAATAGCAATAGAGGTAAAATCATCTTTAACCCTTGGAGATATTGAAAGTTTTGAAAGGTCAGTGAGATTTTATGAAAAGGAAGAAGGGGAAAAAATTGATGAAAAGATAATTGTTGCAATTTTTCCTTATCCAGAAACAGAAGAATATGCAAGAAATTTAAATATAAAGTTAATTAAAGGAATTGAAAAAGGAAGAGAATACTTTGAAAACCTTTACTCTTTCATTTAGATAAGGAGAAAAAGTGAACCTTGAAGCACCCATCCCCTTAAATAAGGGGATAACACATTAATTTCTATCTACCCTCCTTTAGGTGAAAAAACCTATTTAAAGCCTAAAAGTATAATCACACAAAAAAAATAAAGGGGGGATTGTTACCCCCCCCTTATTTAAATTTATACCTTTTTATATTTTATTGACCGGATGTAAGCACAAGACCTATATTTGCTTTGGAACCAAACCCACCAATAGCATAAGCCTGAGCTGCATGGGTCGCAGTTGTTGGAGTCCATCCACCACCGGGAAGGAGATCATAAGAACCATACTGAATCATTCCTGCACTACTTATATCCCAGGTACCGTCAAAAATACCGTCTCTACCATCATCAACACCACCAGGACCACTTTCAAATGCATTAGTCGCAGCCCTTACAGGGTTATGGAAGTCCACAGGTAATAAAATTGGACCCCCACTATTATCAGGTTTTGTAGCAGCGGCAATTCCAGCCACACTTGTATTATCGTTACCACGAGGTAAACCAACTTCTTGTCTTGCATTTGCCACAGTTGAGGAAAAATTTACCGGATAGTATCCTTCTGTATATGTAGAAAAAGCTTCAACAGCAGTCTGGGCTGTTTTCATATTACTTTGAACTGCTGCATCTTTTGCCTTTGACACCATCGCTATGAAGTTTGGTATGGCTATAGCAGCCAGTATACCTATGATCACCACCACGATGAGTAGCTCTATCAGGGTAAAACCTTTTTTCATTTTTTTACCTCCTTTTATTTCACAGGGATTCGAACCCAAACAAACTCAATTTTCAATTTAAAAATAATGCAAAATTCATTCCAGTATCAAATCTTTTATTTTTCCTATAATTTTCATTGATTTTTTTTGCATTTTGCAAATGATTTTTGCAATTTGCAAATCATCTTTTAGGAATAATGGACTCTACTGTATCCCCCCTTATTATGTAATAACCATCGTAAGGGTGTTTGGGTATTTCTTTTATATATCCCTTTTCTAAAAGTTCTCTAAGAGATAAGGGTGAGTATCCCTCTTTTTCTTTGAATTTTTTTATTAAAATATTTAAGTCTCTCATATGTATTTTCATTATTGTTCTTTTTATGTAATCCTTTGCAATTTCTTTTTCTACTTCACTTTTTACACTGTTATACATATACTCCCATAATTTAAGAGCTATTTCAAGATTTTTTAATTTTTTATAATAGGTAAAAGCATAAAATCTATAACAAACAGGTGGAGCATCTTTTTTAAATGTTGATAGTTTAAAAAATATTCCAGCAGTTTTATAATCCTTAAAAAAAACATAATTTAAAAAACCCATCCAGAAAGGGTATTCCCACTTTTCAGGATTCTTATACATAGCTTTCATAAGCAGTTTTTTAACACTTAATTTATCTTTTAAATGATGAGCAATATTAACAGAACCAAATGTATAGGCATGAAGAAATTTTTCATCAAGGTCTGTTATAATATCTGTAATAGGATATAAATAGGGGAATTGGAGGTCTGTTTGAAGATGATGTCCATAATATTGAATAAAAAGCAACCAGAAATAATCTGATAAAGTATTCCTGTGGTCAAGGGCTATATATTTTAAAATTTCACCCTTTGGAAGATAAAGAATTTCCTCTACTTTTTCTTTTACACCTCTTATTTCATCAAGTCTATAAGAAAGGTTTATAACAATTAAAAATAAAAGAAAAACATAAAAAAATTTTTTCATTTAAACTCTTTTTTTTCAAAAATTAGAGATGAAATATAAAGTAAAAGAATTATATAAATAAGTCCATAGGAAGTGGAAAAAAGGAAATATTCTTTTTTAGGAATTTCACCATAAACGATATTATTTTTTATATTAAAATGCTCAAGATTGGGTAAAAAGTAATATAGAAAATAACTTATAATTTTCAAAAAAAGCGATTTAGAAATCTCTGAAAAAAGCTTTAAGGACTCAATTAGGTGTCCTATAACATAAAAAATAAAACCCATAAAAGCAGAAAAAATAACCCCTGTAAAAGTTGAAAAGAAAATAAGTATTGAGATTATTATAGAAATTTCAAAAATAAAAGGATAAAGAGCTATAAAAATCTTTAAATCAAATTTCCCATCAGTTAAAAATATTAATATTTGATGAAAAATTGACATACCAATTATATTTATCAATATAAGAACTAAAAAACCAAAAAATTTTCCTATGATTATCTCCCTTCTTTCCACAGGTGTTGTAACAATAAGATAAATCGTTCTTTTATCAAATTCCTTATGTAATAGAGAACCACCTACAATTATAACAAGTATAGTATTAAAAAATGTGATTGCAGAAAGCCCAAAATCCCTTATTATTTTTGATTGTTCACCAACAGATAAGGGATAAAGGAAAAAAGAAATAAAAAGCAATGAAAAACCAAAAATAACAATTATAAAAAATATTTTCTGCCTTACAAGCTCCTTAAAAGTATTTTTTGCAATTGCAATTATTCCCTTCATTTCCCTTTCACCATTTCAACAAACCACTCTTCAAGGGTATATAGTTCAGGAGTAATTCTTATAATTTTTAAATTTTTTTCCTTTTCAAAAAGTTCTCTTAAAACTTTCTCTATATTCTCATCCAGAAGTTTCAAAACAATTTCATCACCCTTTTTTTCAAAATTTTTGCCCTTTAAATTTTCTTCATTAACATTTTTCAAAACTATCTCATAACTTTTAACTCTCTCCCTTAATATTTCACTTAAAGGACCCTCTTTTATTATTTCACCACTGAAAATTAAAATTACCCTGTCACATATTTCCTCAGCATCTGAAAGAATATGGGAGGAAAAAAATATAGTTTTACCTTTTGTTTTTTGCTCATAAATAAGCTCTTTTATTTCTTTTCTACCAATTGGATCAAGCCCTGTTAAAGGCTCATCAAGAATTAAAAATTCAGGGTCTCTTATGAGACTGCTTGCTATTCCTACTCTCTGAAGCATTCCCCTTGAATAAGTCCTTATCCTTTTATGTCCATCTCCTTTTAAACCAACTATTTCAAGGAGTTCATTTATTTTTTCTTTTAATACTTTCTTATTAATTCCGTAAAGCTCACCAATTAATTCAAGAAATTCATAACCTGAAAGATGGTCATAAAAATAAGGCTGTTCTGGCAAAAAACCTATTTTCTTCCTTACATTTTTGTCCCCTGGTTTTAAATCAAAAATTTTTACTTCCCCTTCATCATATTTCAAAAGTCCTGTTAAAATTTTTATTGTAGTTGTTTTTCCAGCACCATTTGGTCCCAAAAAACCAACAATTTCCCCTTTTTCTATATTAAAGGATATAGAATTCAAAACTTTTCTTTTTTTAAACCCGATAAGGAAATGTTTTGTTAAATTTTTTACCTCAACAATATTCATTTTAAATTATTATATTTTAAGGAAGAATTAAATCAAGGGGACCTTTTAATCCATAGGCAGTTATCACATATTTAGAAGCAACTTCTCCTTCAGTTGCAATATTTCCATCTTCCTTAAATCCTGTATAATAAACACACCCTATTGGCGGAACAGGAGGTGGACCTGAAAAAAGATTGTCTAAAGCATTTTCATCGGGAAAAAAAGGATTTTTAAAACTCTCATGGGGGAGAAGAAGAGCATTCTGAGAAAAAGGCGGCTTTCTTCTTCCATCAGCAATGGATTTTTCTCCATCTGGATGACTTACTAAAGAAGGATTAACATCCTTAACCTTTGTATCAATACCACCTGGATATTGACCAAGCGATGTAACAGAAAAAATTTCAACAACAGTATGAAGTATATGCATATTATTTTTTAAAGAGGCTTCCCTTGCGTTATTAACAAGTCTTATATAATTTACTATTCCTATACTTGAAAGTATTCCAATTATAACAACCACAATCAAAAGTTCAACAAGGGTAAATCCCTTTTTCATCCTTTAAATTCTATGAATATTAATAAAAAAAATTCAATCAGAAACATTTACAAAAATTTTGATGGAATAAAAGGGAAAAGGAGAATAATTTTGAGGATAAAAGAAATTTCCCCCCATAGGTTGATTATAAGAAAAAGAAAGCATAAAATAGGAATAAAAATTACCTTCAAGACTTAAATTAAATAAATAATTTTTATCAAAAGAATTAAAACTGCCTTTTAAATAGATTAAATAATTTTTTTCAAGATTCTTTAAAAAAAATAATTTTAAAGAAAAACTGTAAAGCTTATGATTAAAAGAACTTGATTTTAAATTTTTATATTTTAAAAAAATTCTTATTTTATCAAATAATTCTATTGAATCACAGGTAAATATTGATAGAAAGTTACCAGAGTAGAGGAGAGGTTTTATAGTAAAGGGTAAAGTGATAAAAAGGTCCTTTGTATTGAAGTATTCAAGTTCTAAATTTAAACCTGTTATTTTGTTTTTGTAATTTAGGGAGATTTTAAAGCCTCTTTTTCTAACAGGACTTTTATAATTTAATGTTTCTCTTAAACTATCAAAAGGTAAGGGAAATATTAGTTTTTGAATAAAGTAAGAGAATTTTAGAAATTTTATATTTAAACCTGTATCAACAATATATCTTTCTCCTTCTTTTGATTCTTTACCTTGTTCAATATTTGTGAAAGCAAAAGGCAGAGATAAATTAACTTTAAAATTTTTAAAGTTCCTTTTGTTTTCTAAATAAAAATTATAATTAGAAAATTCAAAGGTGTAATATAGATTTTTAAAGAGATTATAGAATTTTATACTGTATTTATTTTTTTTGATAAATCCTTTTTCTTCAGAAAATAAGATATAAAAGAAAAGTAATTTAAGGGAGATAGAGTAATTTTTTAAAGAATATTCTTTTTGAAATGGGTTTGCATCAAAATTGGAAAGTTTAAAGTATAAGGGGATTGATTTTGATTTTAAAAGAAAATAATAGTTATGTTTAGAAAAATTATAATTTTCTCTATTTTTAAGAAGGGAAAAATATAAAAGAGATTTAATTTTTCCATTAAAAAAGGGTAAAAAACTTGAAATACTGTTTTGTTCAGTATTCAAAATGGTTCTGTAAAGTAAAAATCTTGTCATAATTCCTTCAGAATCAGGTTCAATAAATTCATAATTAAAATTTTTATAAGAAAAATTAGGTGAAAAGTCATTTATAGAATCTATATAAATATAAGGCAAAAAAAGTGGGTTGAAAAGGGATAGGGGACAACCTGAAAAAAAATCTACCTCGTGAACAGAAAGATAAAAGGAAAATAGAAAAATTAACATTTTTTATTTTAAGAAAAATAAAAACCTTTTTGATAATAATAAAACTACTTTATAAGGCTACTTTTCCTCATTAAAAAGAAAATTAGAAAAGGAAAACAAAAAGAATCCCTGATAGAGAAGAAAATAAATAAGATTCTAAGAATTTTATCAAGTTAACATAAGATACATTATCTTTACTTTAAGATTTCTTTCTCAAAATTATTGAATCCTCACCATCAATCTCTTTAACTCTTACATCCACTATCTCATCCCTTGAAGTTGGTATTTTTCTGCCAAAATAATCAGGATGAATTGGTAATTCACGATGACCTCTATCCACCATCACTAAAAGCTCTATCTTTTTCGGTCTTCCATAATCAAGTAAAACATCTATAGCACACCTTATTGTTCTTCCTGTAAATATAACATCATCTACAAGTATAATCTTTCTGTCTTCAACAGAAAATGGAATGTTTGTTTCCTTAACCTCCGGCTGCTCATATAACTTCATTAAATCATCCCTGTAAAAGGTTATATCCACAGTCCCCATATTTATTTCCTTATTTAACCTTTCTTCAAGCAAAACTTTAATCCTTTTTGCAATATAAACACCTCTTGTTTGTATACCAACAAGATCAATATCACCTTCAGAATGCCTCTCAAGAATTTCAAAACATAACCTCTCAATTATCCTTGAAAATTCATTAGAATCAACAAGTTTTTTTTCTGTCATTTGTTTTTAACCTCCTTTATTTCAATACCAAGTTCCTTGAGCTGCTCTTTATAAACAGATGATGGACAACCCTCAAGAAGACCTATACCCTGTGCTGTCTTCGGAAAAGCTATAACATCCCTTATACTCTTTTCTTTACCCAAAATCATTATTATTCTATCAAAACCAAGAGCAATACCTCCATGGGGAGGTGCTCCAAAAGATAAAGCCTTTAAAAGAAACCCAAATCTTTCCTCTATCTCCTCATCAGTGTATCCAAGAAACCTAAAAATCTCTCTTTGCAACTCAGGGCTACTTATCCTTATACTTCCGGAACCAATCTCAAAACCATTCAAAACAAGATCATAAGCCCTTGATTTTGCCTTTAAAGGCTCAAATTTCCAGTTTTCATCCTTAGGCATAGTAAAAGGATGATGCGCAGGAACTATAACACCTTCTTCATTTTTTTCAAAAAGAGGAAAATCAATTACCCACAAAAATTTAAACTCATCTTTTAAATCAATATTTTTTAACTCTTCAATAACTTTTTCTCTCAATAAAGAACACCACTTAAAAATCTTATCCTCATCTCCAGCAATCACAAACCTTACTCCCTCAAAAGAAAAATCAGACTTTTTAAAAAATTTCTTAAATGGACCTTTTAATTCTCCTCCTTCCAAAACAACCCAACCTAATCCAGGAAGACCTTCTTTTTTAAGCTCTTCCTCTAAACCATCAATAAATTTTCTTGAAAATTTGTAAGGAAAAAATATACTTTTAACATATTTATAATTTTTGAAAATTTCTAATTGCCCCAGAAGATTTTTGTAATCTTCAAATTTATAATCATACCTCAAATCTGGCTTATCAGATGCATATAACTCAATTACTTTTTCGTAAGTCATTCTCTCAAAAGGTATTTTTAATTCTTTTTTAAAAATTTTTTTAAAAACTTCATAAAATATTATTTCAACACAGTAAAAAATATCTTCTTCAGTTATAAAACTCATTTCTATATCGAGTTGTGTGAATTCTGGTTGTCTATCTTTTCTGAAGTCTTCGTCTCTAAAGCATCTTGCAAACTGGAAATATCTATCAAACTGAGATACCATTAAAATCTGTTTATACATCTGTGGTGATTGGGTAAGGGCGTAAAATTTTCCTTTATGGAGTCTTGATGGAACCAAAAAATCCCTTGCACCTTCTGGTGTGCTTTTTGAGAGGTATGGAGTTTCAACCTCAATGAATCCCATTTCGATTAAAGTTTTAGTCATTATAAATTTAACCTGGCTTCTCAGTTTAAAAACTTCTTTCTTCTTCTTGCTTCTTAAGTCAAGAAATCTGTATGATAGCTTTGTTTCCTCAAAAACTTCTTTCTCCTCATCAGGTAAAAAAGGAAGTATATTAGATTTTGAAAAAATTTCAATTTCTTGAGCAAGAACTTCAACATCACCTGTTTTCATATCAGGATTTTTATCCTTATCTGGTCTTTCTCTTACTATACCTTTTACTTTTAATGTTGAATAAAGGGGTAAATTTTTAATTTTATTTTTTATTTCTTCATTTTCAACTACAATCTGAACCTCTCCTTCTCTATCCTCAAGAACAAAAAATGAAATCTTACCTATTTCTCTCTTTCTTTTTAACCATCCACATAAAGTGATATCTTTTCCTATATATTTACTATCAACTTCACCGCAGTAGCAAACTCTCATTTCAGTTTTCATCTTTTTTCCTCCATATTATATAAACATCTGACTTAAAAATCTTTATATCCTTTATCTCAAAATTTTTCATAAATTTTTTAAGACCCAACCCTGTCAATGGTGAAATTCCGTCACCTGCTATTTTCCCGGAATAGGATGCATGAATCTCATCAAAAAGTCCTGCTTTTAAAAAGGCTGATAAAACAGTACTACCTCCTTCAACAAGTAATGAAGTTATATTCATTTTATAAACTTTTTTAATAAAATTTCTTAAATTAACTCTTCCTTTTCCTTTAATTTTAATTAAAAAATCATAATTATTCCCCTTATAATCCTCTGAAACAACTATAAACCCCTTTTCATCCTTAAAGAAATTCTGATTTTTAAATTCAAAATTTTCTTTTCCCCATAAGATAAATCTGTAAGGTTTCCTGAAGGAAAAAACTTCTCTTGGAGTTAAAAGAGGGTTATCTTTTAAAAAAGTTCCTTTACCTACAACTATAGCATCATAATTTCCTCTTAAATAATGAACAAATTCTCTTTCCTCTTCGCTTGAAATCCATTTAGATGTTCCATCATTCAAGGCAATTTTGCCATCTAATGTCATTGCAAATTTTAAAGTTATGTATGGTCTCTTTTTAGTCTTATAAGTAAAGTAAAACCTGTTAAGCTCCTTACATTCCTTTTCCAGAATTCCTGTTATTACTTTTATATTATTTTTCTTTAAATATTCTATCCCTTTTCCATTCACCCTTTCATCAGGATCAATATTTCCTATAATAACCTCCTTAATTTTCTTTTCAACAATATATGGAGCACAAGGGGGTGTTCTACCATAATGAACACAGGGTTCAAGGTTTATATAAAGAGTTGCACCTTCTATATCTGAAGGTAAATAATCAAGAGCTATTCTCTCTGCATGTTTTGTTCCAGGACCCATGTGATAGCCAGTTGATATAACTCTTCCCTTTTTTACCACAAGGGCACCTACCAAAGGATTCGGAGATACTCTACCCTCACCTAATCTTGCTATTTCTAAAACTTTTTTCATATAAAATTCATCAGGAGAAAAATTTTCATCTTTTCTTTCTATAAAATCAAAAATATTCACAATTTAATTTTTAGTTTAGAATCTTATTGTGAGAGGAACCCATACAGCTATAGGATTTCCGTTCTGGTCTTTTGCAGGTTCAAATATGTAACCCTTTGCAGCTTCAACAGCAGAATTATCAAGAAAATCATAACCACTACTCCTTGTAACCTTTACATCTTTTACTCTTCCGGCTTCATCAACAAGTACCCTTAAATACACAACTCCCCTTGCACCCAGCTTCTTTGCAATATCTGGATAACTGGGCTTTACCTCCTGTTTTACCACAGGCATAATAGTTGGAATAAGAGTTTGAGGCGGTGGGGTCTCTTCTATTTTTTCTTCTTTTGGTGCTTCACTTACTTCTTCTTTTTTCTCCTCAACTGGAGGAGCCTCTACTTTTTTTGCAGCTTCCTCTGCTATTCTTTTTTGTAAAAGTTCTTCAGCTGTTATCTCAGGTTGAGTAACTTTCACTGGTTTTGGCTCTTCAGGTATAGCTTTTAATTCTTCTTTTTCTATTTTTCTCTCAGAAATAGCCTCAGTTTCAGGCTTTGGCATTTCCCTTTTTATTTCAAAACTCACCCTTTCAGTTCTACTTGCTGAAGGAATCCATACAAGGTCAAGGTTAGAAATAAGAATACCGGAAGCATAGTTCTCTATATTCTTAATCCTGTTAGAAAATGCAAAGATTTCCTGAGGAACTATAAGGGGGGTGATAGGTAACTCTTTCTGAAGTATCATTTGCAGAGAGGATAGCATCTTTTTTGCATTTTTTCTATTTAAAGTCATCCTTGAAAGGTTTAAAAGAGAATCCACCTTTTTATTGCTATAACCCATAAAATTAAAAATTCCACCACTCTCCAATAAAGGACTTAGATCTACTTTTTCATTGAGAGGATAGGAAAGTATAAAAGCATCAAAATCTGAAGATATAAGTTTTGATACAAATTCAATAGGTGGAAGTGCAAGGAGATTAATTTTGACAAAGCCTGTGTTTTCCAGGTCACTTTTTATATTTTCAGCTAATTTCATATATAATTCCTGTGTGTTATCATACAAAATGTTAATCTGAAAAGGTTTTCTTTTTGTATATCCATATCTTGATAAAATAGAAACTACTTCATTAGAGTTTGATTTTTCTAAGTCTTTTAAGGTGCTATCATAAGCCCAGATTGAAGGAGGGATAATTGATTTTGCTTTAACAGCGTATCCTTTAAAAACACTATCAATTATATTATCAACATTTAATATACCTGATACAACTTTTCTGAATTCAAGGCTATTAAAAGGCTCTTTTTTTAAATTCCATCCTATAAAAATAACCCTGTTTGATTCATAATTCTTTATCTTTCCTTTATCAAAATCCTTTAACCCGTGTAGTATAACTTCAGGAATTAAAGAAAAACCAATATCAATTAGATCCATCTTCAATGCTTCGGCTACATCTTCTGGAGTATCATATATTTTAAAAACTATTCTATCTACAAAACCTGTTTTTTCAAAAAATTCATTAAACTTCTCAAGAACAAGTCTATCACCTTTTATGTAATCAACAACTTTATAAGGACCATTACCAATAGGTTTAATTGAAAATTCAGAATTTCTTACATCCGGAACATCCCTTAATATATGTTCAGGTAAAGGATATATTTCACAGTCAATTAATTGGGAAGAATAAGTATGAGTGAATTCAATTTTGAGTACATAATCAGAAATCTTTTCTATGTTCTTTACAAATCTGAAATTACCTTTTAATAAAGAATTTGAATTTGGAGAAGTTATCAGTTTATAGGCAAATATAAAATCTGAAGCAGTCACAGGTTTTCCATCATGCCATTTTGCATCCTTCCTTAGATAAAAAGTAATCGTTTTAAGATCTTCTGAAAATTCCCATTCTGAAGCTATACCGGGATATACTTTATTTTTCTCAACTCTTATAAGGGGATAGTAAATTAAATCAAAAATTGAATTATCCTGTCTTGTTGAAGGAAATGCGGGAATAAGTGATTCAAAATCCTGTGTAATACCAATCGCAAGAACACCGCCTTTTTCAGGGTTTTGGGGTAATTCTCTCCCTATCCTGATGCAGGAATACATTAATGTTGAAAAAACTAAAATTATCACACCTATTAAATTCCTCATTTTACACCTCCTTATTTACTCCTATATTTTAAAGCAAATATATTATAATTTGTAAAATTTAATGGATTAACAGGAAAACCTTCACTCCATATCTCAAAATGTAAATGTGGTCCTGTACTTTTACCTGTATTCCCGACCCTCCCTATTATTTCACCTTTTCTTACCCATTCTCCCTTTTTAACTTTTATCTCCATTAAGTGTCCATAAAAAGTCTTTATACCTCCACTGTGTTCTATCCACAGATAAAGTCCATAATTTTCATCAATTCCTTTTTCCTTAACTATTCCATCAAAAGGTGCTCTAACAGGTGTTCCAGATGAAGAAACTATATCAATACCAGGATGAAGAGGTGAATAAAAATTACTTATAATACCCTTCACAGGTAAATCAAAAGATAGGGCACTCCTTTTTGGTTCCTTATCTTTATTTTCAGATATTTCAGATTGCACAAAATCTAAGTTTTCCTTAATATTTTTTAATTCAGTTTTTAAAACTTCTTCAGGTTTTAAAAGATTTTCAAGCTTCTTTGAAAAAAGTATAAATTTTTCAAGTTTTGATTCAAGTTCTTTTATTTTTTTTTCTTGAATTTTTACTTTATTTGCTTCATATTCAAGCATTTTCATCTTTACAAAATTTCCAAGCATCCATAAAGAAAAAAATGTTATTGAACTTAAAACAACTAAAATAAATATTGATAAAACTTTTAAAAATTTTATTAAAGAGGGAGATAAATAAAAGTCTTTAACTTGAGAAGCACCGTCAGGTATTATTTTTAAAAAAACCCCTTTTTCTTTTTTATTCAAGTGAAGGAGGCTCCTCAATTATAGCTTTTAAAAGAGCATATGTTTCTTTTAAATCTTTCAACAAAATTAAAGAAGAAGGGGAATGTGTGTATCTTATTGGAATTGTTATTGCTATTGATGGAATCCCACCTCTTGCAGTTTGAATTGAGAAAGCATCTGTCACTCCCCAGCTCCCAGCATCCCTTTGAACCTTAATACCTCTTTTTTCAGCAAGTTTTTCAAGATAATTTACAAGTTTTAACGGAAAAACAGTTCTTAAATCCATAACCCTTATGCCTGCTCCTCCACCAAGTCTGAATGACCTTTCAGGTTCAGTATAAGTATCACCTGTAGTTGAAACATCGATAGTAAATACAAAATCAGCATTTAAGTAATCAGCAAAAACTCTTGCACCCCTCAAACCAAGTTCTTCTTGAACATTAAATACAAAATATATGTCCTGTTCTAAATTTTTTATATCCTTTATTAATTTTATTAATAAACTTACACCGGCTCTATTATCTAAATTCCTTGCTATCACTTTATCATCCTGCACTATAAAGTTAGAAGAAATAACAGCAGGTTCACCAACAGGAACAAGGTTTAAAGCTTCTTCTCTTGAAGAACAACCTATATCTATGATTATTTCCTCAAATCCTTTTATTTCCTCTTTTTTCCAGTTTTTACCACTAAAAATTCCTATCACACCATTTCTAAAAATTACTCTGTGGCCTGTGTAAAGATGCGGATAAACCCTTCCTAAGGGGGAACATTTTATAAATCCTCTTTTATCAGCATCCACACAGGCAATACCTATCTCATCAATATGAGCACTAAAAGCAAGAGAGGGTTTCCTTCCTTCATGATGAAAAATAAGGTTACCAAATCTATCTTCAATTAACTTTAAATTTTCATCTTTAATTAGTTCCTTTATTTTTTCCCTTACTTTTTCCTCAAATCCAGATGGACCAAAAGTTTCACACAATTCCTTTAAAATTTTCTCCATACATTTCCTCCAAAGTTTTTAAAAGAAGCTTTTTTGTATTGATTAAATCCTCTTCATATAAAAGTGAGGCTTTTGAATGAATATATCTGCATGGAACAGCTATTACACAAGATTTTACTCCTTTATTTGTCAAAGAAATAACTCCTGCATCCGTTGCTCCAGTTAAAGGTATTTTCCACTGAAATTTAATATTATTTTTAAAAGCTGCCTTTTCTATATATTTAATTAAAACTTCATCAACTATAAGAGATCTATCCATTTTTGTTATAACAGGTCCCCCTCCCATCTTCGGGTAATACTCCTCCTCTGGGTGATATGGTTCAAAAGCAAAAGTTCCTTCAAGAATAAAGGCAAGATCAATATTTTTTCTTTTTGAAGCAATCCTTGCACCCATAAGACCTGTTTCCTCCTGAGTTGTAAATATTAAAACAGAATCACAGGGTAAAGTATCATCAAGGATTAAAGAAAGAAGAATAGAACTACCTGCTCTATCATCAAAAGCTTTTCCCTTATAAACTCCTTTTCCAATTTCTTCAAATTTAGTCAAAAAAACACCTTCTTCACCTATATCTACTTTTCCTTTTGCTTCCTCTTTTGAGTAAACACCTATATCTATTACAAGTTTTTCATAGGTATATTCTATGCTGTTTTTTTTGTGTGGTGGAAGGCTCGAAATCACACCTTTAACACCATTTAAAAGTTCAACCTCAGTTCCTGGTAATATTTCAGCTTCAAGTCCTCCAAGAGGTTTAAATTTTAAAAAACCATCCTGGGTATAACCTGTAATTATAAAACCAACCTCATCAATATGAGCCAGAATCGCAATGTTTAAATCTGTTTTATTTTCTCCCTTTTTGTATACATAAATATTACCAAAAAAATCCTCTTCATAATTAATCCCTTTTTCCTCCAGTCTTTTTTTAATAAAATTTCTAACTTCTTCCTCTCTTCCAGGAGGCCCTTTTAATTCTGATAATTCTTTTAAATACTCAATCATCTATTTTTTAAAGTTTTTTTTAAAGAATCTATCTTATTTTTAAAGGGCTCAGGTAGATTACGCATCCTCTCGGTAAGTTTTATAATCTCTCTCAATTTTTGTGTATCACCTTTCAGATTATATAGGGTCAAAAAGTCCATTATTAAGAAGGGATCAGCAAATCTAAAACTCAAAGCTTTATTAAAATTCTCCTCTGCTTTATTTAAATCTTTAAGTCCCAAATAACTTTCACCAATCACCCTATAAATCTCAGGAGCCTGAGCTTCTTTTAAAATATCCTGAGCCTTCAATAAACCTTTTTCATATTCACCTTTCCTATTATAAAGATCAGCAAGAGTGAGTTTCACTGCAATCCAAGCTCTTTCCTCCTCAGGTTCACCTGATTTAACATCACCCTGGAAAAGTTCAGAAAATTCAAACTCTTTAATAGCCTTTTCAATTTCTCCAATACTCTGATAATAAAGACCAAGAACTATTGCAAGAGAACGATACTGACCAAGTAATCTATCATGAGTTAAATCCTTAAAAACACTTTCATCTTTTTTACCATCTTTCAATATCCCTCTGTATCTAAACCTATTATGTAAAAAGTCCTCTGTTTTACTAACATCCATACCTGTTCCAAATGGTGATGTAATTTCCTGTTTGAAAGGTGTAACTCTATAAACCATACCTTCAAGTAAAAGATAATCTTGAAAATCCCTGTAAGATTTTCTTTCACAGGTCATAGAAAAAAATAAAGGTGGTTTAGGCAATTTGTTTTTACCTTTTTCAATTACTTCCTTCATAAATTCTCTTCCATCCCATAAGAAAATTTCAGGTATTGAAACCCCTGTGGGTAATGTTCTTGTTTTCGTATTTTCATTAAATTCATAGCCAAATACACCAGCAATAATATCCCTTATCATTATATCTCTCACAAGAACAATATCTTTTTCTGTTCTGAAAGGAATAAGTTTTTTTATTTCATCCTCTGTAAAATGAATAGGAACTCCCCATCTCTTGAGCTGAATGTTATACCAGTCAGTATTTAAAAGAGAAAGGTTAGCAACAATAACACTCTTCTTATAACCAAATAAAATCTGTAAAGCCCATAGGGGAAATGTATCATTATCACCGTTTGTAAATACTATTCCACCATCATCAACACAGGAAAGTAAATTATAAGAGTAATCTTCAGCAATATAATTTTTACTTCTATCAACTTTATGATAGAAAGCACTTATCTGCCAGATTGGAATAAAAATTGAAAAGATAATAAAGATATATTTTAAATAAACACTGAATTTTTCTTTTAAATTTTCAAAAGAAAGTCTTATTATTTCAAAAAGTCCAAATCCAGCATAGAGACCAAAGAAAAAGTATCCAGGAATAAAAAAGTAATCCCTATCTCTAACCTCTGTAGGAATTGAGTTTAAAAGTTGTAAGAAACTTGGGTTATTTAAATCAAATATTGATAAAACTTCTCTTATTCTTTGAGAATATAAAAATTTGGGAAACTGCTTTATGAAATTTAGAAAATCTATTAGAGTTGAAGGGTAATTTAAATTTAATTGAACTATTAAACCAAGAGTTCCTATTATAAAAGCTCCACCAAAAAGAACAAAACTTTTCCAGTCAGAATATATATGCGAAATTATACCTATTATTCCAAGTATTACAATTAAGGGGATAAACTGCCAGGAAAAATAATAAAAAAATCCCCATATTTGATCTATAAAAGACCAGAATTGATTATAAACAGGAGTTGAAAAAAACTCACCTTGTCTTACATTACTTGTCCTTCTTGGATAAATATTCATAGGTTCGTATTGTTTCCTTGATAAAACATCCCAGAAAGATTGCCATGTTTTTGGTTCAACCTGATTTATTGGAGTATCAAATCTTGACCTTATCAAAAGATAAAATTCAGGTGTAACTCCAATAATTATAAAAATTAAAGCAAAACCCCTTGCATCAAGAAAGAGTTTTGTATATATGAAAGTTATAAGTAATAAAAAGATTGTGGAAACAAAAATTAAAATTTTCCACTGCTGAAATATTGAAACCAAGGACAAAATAAATAGAATAAAATAAATTATTTCAAAAGAATTAAAAAGAAATTTTTTATTATGCTTTTTCCATATGGAAGTATAAGAAAATAAAGAACCTGTAATTATAAAAAGAAGAAGAGCCTTCAAACTGAAAGGCTCATATGTTGCCCTTAAAGCTCCTGCAAGAAGCAAAAAAATCCCTATACTGGATAAAAATTCTATATTAAAAATTTCTTCTTTTTTGATAACTGCAATGAAAATAAGCAAAACAGGAATTATAATAAGAGAAAGTAAATGAATTCCAGAACTTAAAGATAATAAGTAAAAAGCTGTTATAATATACCTAAGGGAATCATTTTTATCTTTTTTCTCCCACCAGAGAAAAAGTAAATACACTGAAAGAGTAATAAATAAGGTTGAAGGAACATAAGTCTCAGCTTCTATTCCACTCCACCAGGTTGTAAAGGTAAAGGGTGCACATAAAGAACCCATAAAAGCTGAGAAATGCTTTAAAATATCAGGTAGCTTTTTAGAAACCCTGTTAAAGATTTTATATAAAAGTAAATAGCCAATTCCTGCTGAAAATGCTCCTGAAAGAATAGCAGCAAGAGTAATTTTCTGGACTACATTTAAAAAGGGTATAGGGAGCAGAGAAAAGAATCTCCCTACAATAACATAAAAAGGTGTTCCTGGAGGATGAGGTATTCCAAGAATCCAGGAAGTTGCCAAAAATTCACCCACATCCCAGAAAACAATTGTTGGAGCCGTTGTTTTAAGATAAATAACAAAAGTTATTATAAAAGATAAAGAGAAAAAAATTTTTTTTGTTAAATTTTTATTTTCCATAATGTTCCTCTACAAGGTTTTTATCTTCTTCTTCAATTACAGCATGTGCTGCTGATAATCTTGCAATAGGAACCCTAAAAGGTGAACAGGAAACATAAGTGAGACCTATTCTATGACAGAACTTCACTGACTCAGGGTCCCCTCCGTGTTCTCCGCAAATTCCTATTTTTAAATTTGGATTTGCTTTTTTACCTTTTTCAACTCCAATTTTCATAAACTCACCAACACCTTCTTGATCAAGAGTTTTAAAGGGATCATCTTTTAAAATTTTTTTATCAATATAATAGGGCAAAAACTTTCCTATATCATCTCTTGAAAAACCAAAAACTGTTTGTGTCAGATCATTGGTTCCAAAGGAGAAAAATTCAGCAACCTGTGCTATTTCATCTGCTGTTATACATGCTCTCGGTATTTCAATCATTGTTCCAACTTTGTAATCAATCTTGATACCTTCCTTTTCCATAACTTCCTTTGCAACCCTATCCACAGTTTCCTTCTGTAAAACTAACTCTTCTTTTATACCTACAAGTGGAATCATAACTTCAGGTATTGCTTTTATTCCTTCCTTTATTGCCTTAGCTGCTGCTTCAAAAATTGCCCTTGCTTGCATTTCAGTAATTTCTGGATAGGTTATACCAAGTCTACAACCCCTGTGACCAAGCATTGGGTTCATTTCCTTTAAACTTTCTGCAATCTTCTTTATTTCCTTAGCAGTTTTTCCAGTTCTTTTTGCTAATTTTCTTATTGACGCTTCATCTTTTGGTAAGAATTCATGTAAAGGAGGATCAAGCGTTCTAATAGTTACAGGATAACCGTCCATTTCCTTGAAAATTAAATAAAAATCCTCTCTCTGAAGAGGTAAAAGCTTTTCCAAAGCTCTTTTTCTCTCTTCTTCATTTTCAGCAAGGATCATTTCCTGCATTGTGTATATTCTTTCTCCTTCAAAAAACATATGCTCTGTTCTGCATAAACCTATACCCTCTGCTCCAAATTCCCTTGCCTTCCTTGCATCACGAGGAGTATCTGCATTTGCTCTTACTCCTAATCTTCTTATTTTATCTGCAAATTTTAAAAGCTCTTCAAGTTCAGGAAAAATTTCAGGTTCAATAAGATCAGCCTTTCCTTCATAGACTTTTCCAGTATTTCCATCAATGCTTATATAATCACCCTCTCTCAAAATTTTTCCATTAACTTCCATAAATTTACCTTTTTCATCAACATGAAGGGCTTCACAACCAACAACACATGGTTTTCCCATTCCCCTTGCTACAACTGCTGCATGTGAAGTCATACCTCCCCTTGCTGTCAAAATACCTTTTGCCCTAACCATCCCATGTATATCATCAGGAGAAGTTTCAACTCTTACAAGTATAACAGGTTCTCCTTTTTCAGCCATTTCCATTGCATCGTCGGCTGTAAAATAAATTTTTCCTACTGCTGCTCCCGGAGATGCGGGAAGTCCAACTGCAATTGCTGAATTTTTCTTTTCAAATTCAGGTGAAATTTGCGGATGTAAAAGCTTTTCAAGGTCTTCTGGTGAAACCCTTTTAAGAGCTGTTTTTTCATCAATTATTCCTTCTTTAACCATACTTACAGCAATCTTAACTTGAGCTCGTGGTGTTCTTTTTCCCACTCTTGTTTGAAGAAAGTAAACCTTACCTTTTTCAACTGTAAATTCCATATCCTGCATATCCTTATAATGTCTTTCAAGTTTTTCAAAAATTTCCACTAATTGATTATAAATTTCAGGTTTTCTATGTTTTAATTCTGAAAGTGGAAGAGGAGTCCTTATTCCTGCTACAACATCTTCACCCTGAGCATTAAACAAAAACTCACCAAAAACTTCCTTTTCTCCTGTTGAAGGGTTCCTTGAAAAAGCAACTCCTGTTCCTGAATCTTCACCCATATTTCCAAAAACCATTGCTTGAACATTACATGCAGTTCCCCAGTCATCGGGTATTTTGTATATTCTCCTGTATTCAATTGCTCTTTTATTATTCCATGACTCAAAAACTGCAATAATTGCTTTCCATAACTGATCATATGGATCCTGTGGAAAATCTATTTTTTTCTCCTCTTTTACAAGTTTTTTAAAGCTTTCTACAACTTCTTTCCAGTCCTCAGCTTTTAATTCATTATCATATTTAACATTTTTTTCTCTTTTTTTCTCCTCTATTATTTCCTCAAATTTTTTCCTGTCTATGCCTAAAACAATATCTGAAAACATCATAATAAACCTTCTATAGGAATCATAGGCAAACCTTTCATCTTTTGTTTTTTCTGCAAGTCCCTTTACCGTTTCATCGTTAAGACCAAGATTTAAAACTGTATCCATCATTCCTGGCATTGAAGCCCTTGCACCTGACCTCACAGAAACAAGAAGAGGATTCTCAGGGTCTCCAAATTTTTTTCCTGTTCTTTTTTCAAGAAGCCTTAAAGCATTCTCTACTTCTTCTTTTAAACCTTCAGGGAGTTTACCCTCTTTAAAGTAATATACACAGGCTTCAGTTGATATTGTAAATCCGGGCGGAACACTTATTCCTATTCTTGTCATTTCATGAAGATTTGCACCTTTTCCCCCCAAAAGGTCTTTCATCTGAGCATTTCCTTCTGCTTGATTATCTCCAAAAGAATAAACAAACTTTTTCATAAGTTAAATTAAATAATCCTTCGGAGTTGAACCGAATTTAATTTTTAAGAATTAATTTTAAAACGGTTTACTCTTTAAATTCAAATCTATTTTTTCCCTTATTCTTTGCTAAATAAAGTGCTTTATCTGCTCTTTTTATACATTCTTCAATATTCTCCTTTTCTTTACAGGAACTTATCCCTATTGATACAGTGACCCTCTCCCCTATTTCCTCTTGTGAACTTTCTCTTGTTTTATTCAATATATCCTCAGCAATTTTAATAACTTCATCTTTTTTAAAATCTGGTAAAATAATTAAAAATTCTTCTCCTCCCCATCTTATAACAAATCCCCTATCTTCTAACTCTCTTAATATCCTTGAAATAAAAACCAAAAGGCTGTCTCCTGTATCATGACCATAAATATCATTGAATCTTTTAAAGTTATCAATATCAATAAAAAGAATAAAAATTTCTTCTGCTTTTAAAAGAACTTCCTTTATCTTCTGATAGAAAGCTCTTCTTGTAAAAAGTCCAGTTAACTCATCCCTTAAAGCCATTTCTTCAAGTCTTAAAATTTTTTCTCTCTCCTCTTTTGCTATATAGTAAAGTCTTTTGCTTACATTTAAAATCTGTTTTGTGCTTTCATCAAGTGTTATTTCTTGAGTGGTAAAAATCAAGTTATAAATTCCAACTCCAATTTCGTCTCCAATTTTTAATCTTTCCCTTTTTATTCTCTGACCATTTAAAAATGTTCCATTTGTGCTACCAAGATCCTCTATAAAAATAGAATCTTCTTTTAAAAAAATTTTACAATGTTTTCTTGAAACAAGGGAATCATCAAGAACAAGGTCATTCTCTGGATTTCTGCCTATTAAAATCTCATTTTTTTTTATCGGAAAAATTTTTAAAATTTCTTCTCCTTTTTTAATAATCAGATTAAAGGACTTTCCCATTATATTGTTTTAAATAATTTCTACCCCTTTACAACTCCAAAAGGTTTTAATCTTGCAACCTTTTTTGAAATTCCTGCTCTATCAACAACATCCACCACAATATCAAGGTCTTTGTAAGCATCAGGAATTTCCTCTTCCATTGTATCTCTTGATGCTGCTCTTATTTTAACTCCAATTTTTAAAAGTTCAGCCTCTATATTCCTCCCTTTTGAAGCTCTTACTGCTGCTGCTCTTGAAAGAACTCTTCCTGCACCATGACAAGTTGAACCAAAGGATTTTTCCATCGCAGTTTTTGTTCCAACAAGTATATATGAACCCGTCCCCATACTTCCTGGAATTAAAACCGGTTGACCTATCTCTTTATAAACTTCTGGTATTTCAGGATGATGAGGAGGAAAAGCTCTTGTGGCTCCTTTTCTGTGTACCCAAACCCATCTTTCTTTTCCGTTTATAACATGTTTTTCTCTTTTTGCTATGTTATGGGCAACATCATAAACCATATGTATTCCAAGTTCTTCGGAACTTTTTCCAAAAACTTTCTCAAAACTTTCTCTTACCCAGTGTGCAATCATCTGTCTGTTACACCAAGCAAAATTTGCAGCAGCGGTCATCGCCTTAATATAATCCTTTGCTTCCTTCGAATTAATTGGAGCACAGGCAAGCTGTTTATCAGGAAGGTCAATATTATATTTCCTCATGGCATTTAACATTATTTTTATAAAATCATCAGCTATTTGATGACCGAACCCTCTTGAACCACAGTGAATCATTAAACATACCTGCCCTAAAAAAAGACCCATCTTTTTAGCAGACTCTTCATCAAAAATTTTTTCTACAACCTGAAGCTCAAGAAAGTGATTCCCTGAGCCAAGAGTTCCAAGTTGTGGCATACCCCTTTCTCTTGCTTTCTTTGAAACTGGCAAAGGATCCGCTCCAGGCATTGCTCCATATGATTCAGTTCTTTTTAAGTCTTCCTCTGTTCCAAATCCCTTTTTAACAGCCCATTTTGCTCCTAAAACCATTACATCCTCCAAATCTTTTTCACTTACTCTTAATTTACCCTTTGCTCCAACTCCTGAAGGTATATTGACGAAAAGAGCATCAAGTAATTTATCAAGATACGGTTCTACTTCTTCTTTTTTTAAATTTGTTCTTAATACTCTTACTCCGCAATTTATATCATAACCAACACCACCTGGTGAAATTACTCCTTCATTTTCGTCCATTGCAGCAACACCCCCTATTGGGAATCCATATCCCCAGTGAATATCAGGCATTGCAAGAGAAGCCTTTAAAATTCCGGGTAAGTGGGCTACATTTGCAACCTGTTCAGGAGCTTTATCCTGAACTATACTTTCCATTAGTTTTTTTGTAGCAAAAATAATTCCAGGAACCCTCATTCCAGGTTTGTAATTTTTGGGAATTTCAAATGTAACATCATCAATTTGATTTAAAGGTCCTTTCCAGACTTCTGACATTTTTTACCTCCTTTTTAATTATGGGATTAATTATAAAGCACTAACTTGAAATTTTTAAAAGAAAATCAATAAATTCTCTCTCTAAATTTTTATAATCTTTAAAAACTTTAATTTCAACTCCATTAATAACTTCCACAGGTTTTAGTTCTGTTGTTGTTCCTGTAAGAAAAACACCATCAGCATCAAATAAATCCCATAAATAAACTCTATTTTCAATAACTTTAAAACCTTTATTTTTTAAAAATTCAATAAACCTTTTTCTTGTCACACCTGGTAATATACCATTAAGCTTGGGAGTGAAAAATACTTGATTTTTAAAATAAAAAATGTTGGTTGATGAACCTTCTTTTATAGAGCCGTCCTCTTCAAAAAATAAGGCCTCATCATATCCCCTTTTCTTTGCCTGGAACTTTGCCATAACATTTGGTAATAAATTTATCGTTTTAATATCAGCCCTTTTCCATCTTATTTCAGGATAAAATATTATCTTAAATTTTTCAGGAATTTCAGGAATTTTTTGAGCAAAAATTAAATAATTGGGCTCTGGTTTTGCTTTAACAAAATGCTCTCTTTCTGTTGAACCACCTGTTACCTGAATATAAATTGAGCATTCATCACTTTTGAATTTTTTAGCAACCTTTAGACATATTTTTTTCCATTCATCCCTGTTTAATGGATTTTTAATCATAATCTCATTCAATCCTTTTTCCATTCTTTCCATATGGTCATCAAAACAAATTAAAACTTTTTTACTGTATTTTATAACCTCATAAACAGATTCACCGAAATTAAAACCTCTATCTTTTAAAAAATTATAATAATTTTTACTTTTTACAAATTTCCCATTATAAAAAATCAGCTCAGAACCCATATATGATTTACAGGAATTGAGCCTTTGCCTATTTCAAAAGAATATTTTATTGCTCCTTCAATAAATTTTTTGGCTCTTGAAATAGAATCAAAAGGTGAGAAACCAAGAGCAAGATTCGCTGCAATACTTGCAGAAAAAGTGCACCCGGCTCCATGAAATTTTTTTCCCTTTATAATTTTTTTCCCTTCAAGAAGCTCAAAATTTTTTCCGTCATATACAACATCAATAGCCTTATCACCAAAATGTCCCCCTTTTATAACCACATATTTTGGCCCCATACTTTTTAAGATTTCAGAAGCTTTTTTTGCATTTTCTATACTTTCTATTTTTATTCCTGTAAAATTTTCAGCTTCCCATCTGTTTGGTGTTAAAATAAGAGAAAGTGGAAAAAGCTTTTCAATTAAAGCATTTTTTGCATCTTCAAGAAGTAATCTATCTCCTGAACCTGCAAAAACAACAGGATCAAGTACATAATTTTTTAAATTAAAAAATTTTATTCTATCTGCAACAACTTCTATTATTTCCTTTGAATAAAGCATACCTGATTTAAAGGCTTTAATTTGAAAATCCCTTGCAACCATATCTATCTGATCTTTTACAATCTCAGGGTCAATACCCTGAATAGATTTAACCCCCTCTGTATTCTGTGAAGTTATAGCAGTGATAACTGAGAGTCCAAAAGTTTTATGAACAGCAAAGGTTTTTAAATCTGCCTGAATTCCTGCTCCACCACCACTATCACTACCTGCTATGGTAAGAACGACAGGATATTTATTCAAAACTTATTTCCTTTTCCTCTGTTATTATACCCTTATATAAAAAAGAAACCTGTCTTAATGCAGCATAAAAATCAAATTCATTTATTGCTGATATGGCATCCATAGGAACAATTACTTTATAACCATGTAAAGCAGCAGAACCAGCAGTATGTAAAACACAGATATTTGCAACAGTTCCTGTTACTATAACATTTTTTACATTATTTATCCTTAAAAGATGGTCAAGGGAGGTTCCAAAAAAGGCATCGTATCTAAGTTTCCTAATAACATAATCTCCTTTTTCAGGTTTTAACTCATCAATTATTTCAGAACCCCATGTTTCCTTAACAGCATGTTTTCCCCATATAGGGAATTCAATATCCTCTTCCTCATGATAATCCTGTGTATAAAAAATCTTAACTCTTTTATTTCTTGCTTTTTTTATTAAATTCTTTATAACAGGAATAGTTTTTTTTGCATCAGGAACAAAAAGAGCTCCTTTTTCATCCACAAAATCATTTTGCATATCAACAATAATTAAAGAAGTTTCATCAGACTTTAATAAAATACTCCTTTTTACCTCAATCTCAGGAACTAAAACTTCTTTAGTTCTCATATTTAAAATAAAATAGAGATAAAATATATAAGATAGGGATTTGAACCCTTTGATAAATCAAACAGATTTCAACTTATCCTTTATTGGCTTTAAAAATTCCTCCGCATTCTTTAAATAGGGATTAACTTTTAATGCTTTTTCTATAATTTTTTTTCTTTCCTCCTCTGTTTGAGCCTTTAAATATTTTTCTCTCAATTTTTTTATTTTCCATTTTCTGTGTTTTTTTCGATTTAATTCAGTTTCTTTTATTCTTCCTTTCATAGTATAAATTATAAAAAATTTTTTTCAAAAATTCAATATTTTTTTACAATTTTCCCCTTTTGAGAGGAGACCTTTCTTTTAAATGTTTTGAGCATAAAACTTTTGGTTCTTTTCCTTCAATATAAATTTCAACCCTTTTCTTTGGGCAAAACTCTGTAGCAAGTTCTCCTGTTTCAGTGCAAACTGTGGCATAAATAATTCCTCCAGGTTTTTTAAAATCAACAGTATCAGGAATTCCAAGAATTTCGTTTGATCTCTTCATAAAAAGAGACCATATAGGTAAAGCAAGAACAGCTCCTGTAGCTCTATCAAAAATTGTCATAACTGAATCAAAACCTACCCATACTCCACATAAAATTTTAGGTGTAAAACCGATAAACCAGGTATCTGTATATTTATCAGTTGTTCCAGTCTTCCCAGCAGCAATTCCTTTAAAACCGTAATCTTTTGCATAATAAGCTGTTCCATACTGGAAAGTGGATTTCATCATATCTACTAAAATATAGACTTCCCTTTCATCAAAAACTTTTTCTGGTTCATATGTAAATTTTTCAATTATATTACCATTAGAAAGTTCTATTTCATTTATCAAATGCATCTTTTTCCTTTTTCCTAAATTGGCAATAGTAAGATAACTTTCACACATCTCCCACAAAGAAAGACTGGGGGAACCAAGAGCTATTGAAAGAACAGGAGGTATATAACCTTTTATACCCAGTCTGTTGGCAAACTCAATTACTGATTCTGGCCCAATCTTTTCAAGAATATGAACTGTAGCCAGGTTTCTTGAATGAGCAAGGGCATCCCTAACTGTAATAAGACCCATAAACTGGTCATCAAAATTCCTTGGTTTCCATGGTTTCCCTGAACCATCATCTTCTATAACATAAGGTAAATCCTCAACCGGATCACCAGGAAAAATCCCTGAATTAATTGCTGTAAGATATATAAAGGGTTTAAAAGCTGAACCTACCTGTCTTTTAGCCTGAATTGCCCTGTTAAACTGCGACTTTAAAAAGTTTCTTCCACCTATAAGAGCAAGAACATCACCTGTCTCTACATCAACTGCAATCATAGCGACTTCCAGTTTTAAAGAATCAGATTTTTTATATCTTCCTTTATAGTAGGTTCTTACTCTTTTATCATAAATAGGTAAAATAGAATCAACAATTTTCTCTGCTATTTTCTGCAATCTTAAATCCATTGAAAGTTTTACTTTAACTCCTTCCTTGTAAAGAAAATCTTCTCCGTAAAGAGAATTAATATATTTACGAACCTCCTCAAAATAATATCTTCCTATACTTTTAACAGATTCCTTATCCTTATCTTGTTTCTGAGGTAAAGGCTCCTTTAAAGCTTTTTCATAAGTTTTTTTATCTATAACTTTATTTTCATAAAGAACTTTAAGGACAAAGTCTCTTCTTTTTTTAGAAAGTTCCGGATTTTTAAAAGGAGAATAAATGTTTGCATTTTTGGGAATAGCAGCAAGTAAAGCAGCTTCAGCCCATGTTACATTTTTCGGAGATTTACCAAAAAAATGTTTACATGCTGTTTTTATACCGTATATACCTTCTCCAAAGTAAATCTGATTTAAATATCTTTCAAGAATCTCATTTTTTGTAAAGGTTTTCTCTATTATTAAAGCTAAAACAATCTCTTTTATTTTTCTTTCAAGTGTTTTCTCAAAAGTAAGAAACATATTTCTTGCTAATTGCTGTGTGATTGTTGATGCACCCTGTGTGTACTTACCTTCTTTTATATTTACAAAGAATGCTTTAATTAATCGTAAAAAATCTATACCAAAATGCTTGTAAAATCTTTTATCCTCAAGTGTTATAAAAGCTTTCTGTATTAAAGGAGAAATTGAATCAAGGGGCACAGGTTCTCTTTTTTCTGTAAAAAATTCATAAACTATCTTCCCCTCCCTGTCATATACATAGGTGACCTTATCCGGTTTATAAAAATATATCATCTCAAGAGGAGGTAAATCCCTTGATAAATAAAAATAGAAACCAAGGAAAATTCCAGTTGTTAAAATTATAAAAATAATTAAAAAACTAATCCAATTCTTTGAAAACAATTTCATATATATACCTTCCCCTTTTTATACCCCATTTTTTTTCCCTTTTTACATATTCTGAAAGAATCTTCTCTAAATCCTTTATACTATTTACCTCTTTTCCCTCAATATGAATTATATTATCTTTCTCCCTGAGACCAATTCTTGCTGCATAACTTCCACTTTTTATATTTTTTAAAATAAGAGAACCCCTGTGCTCTTCAATTGTTGCACCAAGCATTTTAATAACACCTTCATATCGTGATATAGGTGCAAGATTGATTACCTCTTTATTTTTTCTTCTCTCTACTGTTATAACTACATTTTCATCACTTCTTAAAAGGTCTACTATTTTTTTATAATCAGAATAATTTTTTATAACATTTCTTCCAATTTTTACAATTACATCTCCTTTCTCTATCCCTGATTTTTGAGCAGGACTCCCTTCCAGAACAGATATAACTTTTATACCTTTTTCATCAGGTTTCACTTCAATACCAAGAAATCCCCTTGGGTAATAAGAATACTTTTTTAAGTAAAAAAGAACATTTTTTAAAATATTTGAAGGAATAGCAAAACCTATACCTTCAAAACCACCAGATTTTGATACTATAAAAGTATTCATCCCTATTACTTCACCCTTTGAATTGAGTAAAGGACCACCTGAATTTCCTGGATTTATTGCAGCATCTGTTTGTATCATTCCTCTGTAAATTCTTTCACCTTCTCCTTTAAAAGTTCTGTTAAGCGCACTTATAACACCCACTGTAACTGTTGGCTCAACATCTTCCCATAGGTAACCAAAGGGATTACCCATTGCTATTGCCCACTCTCCCCTTTCCAGTTTATCAGAATCAGCAAATAAAAGATAGGGTAAATTCTTTTCATTAATTTTTAAAAGAGCAATGTCGAGCGAATAATCAGAACCAATAACTTTTGCAACAAAATTTCTTCCATCAGGTAATGTAACAATTATACTATCAGAATTACTGATAACATGTTCATTTGTAAGAATTAAACCATCTTCTGAAATTATAAAACCCGAGCCCTGTGAAGAAATTTTCTCTTTATACTCTGGAAAATCAAAAAATTCAAAAAAATCTCTGAAAAAAGGGTCATTTATTATTGAGGGTGCAAGAGAAACATACCTTGTTTTAAAGCATGTAATTGAAACAACAGAATTTTGAGCCTTTTTAACAGCATTGATTATGGCATTTTCTCTTGATTCACTTATCTCCTTTTGAAATATTAAAAATAAAATTAAAAGAAAAGAATTTAAAAAAAAACTCATTTACTTATAAGTGATTCCCAGTCTTCAAGAAATCTTTTAAGCCCTATATCTGTTAAAGGATGTTTTAACATTTTATCAAGAACTTCTGGGGGAACAGTTACAATATCAGCTCCAGTAAGTGAAGCTTCTATCACATGAATTGGATGCCTTACACTTGCTACAAGGAGTTCAGCATCAAAATCATAGATTGAAAAAACTTGTGAAAGAACTCTCACAACTTCCATTCCTTCGTTTGAAATATCATCAAGCCTTCCTATGAAAGGTGATATATACCTTGCACCAGCTTTTACTGAAAGTAAACCCTGTGAAGGTGAAAAAATAAGGGTCATATTAACATTAATTCCCTCTGAAGAAAGCTTTTTTGTTGCCTTTAAACCTTCTTCTCCAAAAGGTACTTTTACAACAATATGTTTATGAACCTTTGACAATTCCTTTCCTTCTTTAACCATTCCATCAGAATCAGTGGCAATTACTTCTGCTGAAACAGGTCCATCCACTATTTCACATATTTCTTTTAATATTTCCTTACCCTTTTCAAAAAGCTCTCTTTTATCCTTAGCTTTAAAATCTGGATAAAGTCTTTTAATTTCCTTTGAAAGAAGACTTGGATTTGTGGTTGCTCCATCAATTATTCCAAGTAATTTAAATTTTTTAAGTTCTTCAAGATTTGAACTATCAAGAAAAATTTTCATTTCTTATTTCTCCTTCCTTAAAAGGATTGGAACCTTTTTTAGTAAAAATTTTAATTGAAAAATATATAAAAATTAAAGCAGAAATAAAACTTAATATGTTAATTAAAAACAGTAAAAAAATTATTTCATTGTTTGATTTAATTATAACATAAGGAATTGTCAAAATCAAAAGCCACATAAGTAATATATTAAAAACAAAATTTTCTCTCTGAATTGCAAAAAATATCCTTGAAAAAAATCTTGTTAAAAGATGAAGTAAAAGAGAAAGGGAGAGCAATAAAAATTCTGATGTGTAAAAAGTAAATTTATTTTTTGGGAAAAACAAATAAAGAAAGGTTTTCCCTCCGAATATTACAAGAATTGTAAAAGCTAAAACTGATGTAAAAATTAAAATAAGTGAATAAAAAATTGTTTTGAAAAATTTTTTTCTTTTACCTTCATAATAAGAACTTGCCACATGGGGATAAACTGGAACAAAATAGGAATTGAAAAATAACCTTACTGACTGAAAAATTGAAATTTCGGCGGTTAAATTACCAATTAAAGTATCAGAGATATTCTTAATTTTCATAAGTATTATGGGATAATTGTAAAAACCTTGGAAAACTGTATTGGAAAAACTCATTGAAAAAATGCCTTCTTTTAAAAAATTGAAATTTGCTTTAAATCTAAAACCTTTTTTTAAGTAAATAAAATATAAAACAAAGAAAAGAAAATTTGAAAATTCAGAAATAATGTATGGGATTATGAAAATGGGGATTTTATCAATTCCCTTTAAAAAGAATAAAAAACCAAAAATTAAAAATATTAAGCCTCTAATAAAAGTAAGTAAACTGAAAAGGTAAAAAAGTTTTTTTCCGAGAAGAATACCCCTACCTATTAATGAGATGGTTGAAAAAAAATGAGCTAAAAAGGCACATAGAAAAAGGAAAAAACTGTTATTAAACAATTTTTTTAAAAGCAAATCTTTAAAAACAAAGAAAAAAATAAAAGAAAAAATAAAGGTCAAAAAAACATAAGTAAAAGTTTCATCAAGTAAATCACTGAGCTTTTTATATTCATTTTTAGCTTTCAATTCAGTTATTTTTCTTGTTAAATAGTCCCTAAATCCTGAACCAAGAAAAAAGGAAGAAAAGGTATAGAAAGAATAAAAAATACCAAGTACTCCTACTCCTTCAGCGCTCACAATTTTGCCTACAAAGGATAAATAAAGAAAATAAAATACAGAATTTGAAAAAAGTCCAAAGGTTGACCATACTGTTCCACCAATTAGTCCTTTTGTGAATAAAATTTTTTGTAAGATTTCCTTCAATCTTCCTTATAATAACCCATTGATAAACCAAAGGAAAAATTAATACCCTTTAAAGGATTTGAAATTATAAAGTCTGAAAAATCTGGCCTATCAAGAAAATATCCTGAAGAATAAATTCCTTCCATTCTTAAATATAAGGTAAAAATTCCTGGCATTTCTCTTGTTAAATTTATGTTAAACTCAACACCACCCTTTATCACTGGATAAACATAATTTCTATAACTTTTACCTTTAAGTATAAGTTCCTGAAAACTTGTTCCTATTCCGACAATTGGATAAATACCAAGAATATCTGACTTAAGTAAGTTTGCTCCTCCATCAAGTATTCCTGTCTGAATGTAAAATCTGTTTAACTTATTATCTGAAACAAATTTATTTTGATGAAAAAGTAAACGCAAAAAAACTTTACCTGGGTTATAAAAACCACCACCAAATCCGTAGCCAAGGGAATAGTTTTTAACCTCCTCAGAATTCAAAAGTTTAATCTCATTGTTTATACCTTTCAAATCAAGATACTCTGAACCTGATTCAAGGTAAAGGGAAATACAGGAAACTAAAAATAAATTTAAAACAATTATTAATTTTTTCATTCTATGCCTCCTAAAATTATAAGTGCTCCACCAAGCAAAATTGCCCATATGCCTTCAGGTGGAAAAAAACCAGAGTAACCCATCGTTAAATACGGCCCTTGAAGCCATCTTTCAAAGGAAAATTGATAACCCAAGGAAAAATTTAAACAGGGAGAAAATTTACTTTTTTCTCTTTTAAGAATTTCCTTTGAAAATGTAAACGAAATTTGAAATCCACCCCTTAAATAGGGATAAAAAATAGTTGTAAAATCATTTTTGTAAACCCCATAGGCTTCAGAACTAAATATTCCAAGACCTATACCAGCATAGGGATAAATATAAGGTCTCATTCTGTAAAAGGGTAAAACACCAAAATTTATAGAACCCTGTAAATAAGTAAATTTTGTTTCAACAGCTTTGTATGTATCAGGAGGCGCATATAGCTCTGCCCCACCTTTCCATGTATAACCACCTTGAAAGGAAGCAAAAATTATTGCATTTTGATCCCTTGATATAGCATCAAAGGAAAGACCTATCATAGGATCTTCAGGATAGGGGGCCTTTATACTCTTTATATCATCTTTTATAAAAGGTATATCTCCCCTGTAAAGGGATATAGAACATCCCATTAAGTTTAAAAAAATTAAAAAATTTAATTTTTTCATTTTATCACCTCCCAAATAATTAAATAGCAAATATTATTCCATTTTAATTTTAAAAAAATTGCACAATTTTAATTCAAATAGTTATAAAAACTATTCTATTTTTATTACAACAATTTTTTCTTCTAAAAAATCCCTTATAGCATATTTGGGTCCTTCCCTTCCAAGACCTGAACCCTTCATTCCACCATAGGGCATATGATCAACTCTGAAAGATGGAATATCATTTATAATAACTCCTCCAACTTCAATCTCCTTTGCAAGTTTTAATGCTCTCGTTAAATCATTAGTTAAAATACCGCATTGAAGACCATATTCAGAATTATTTACCCTTAAAACAAGTTCTTCTTCTGTTTCAAATTCATTACAAACAGCAAGTGGAGCAAAAGCTTCTTTTGCACAAACCTCACTATCTTCAGGAGCATCTACTATAAGTATCGGATAAAAAAATGAACCTTCTCTTTTTAATTCTGGTAAAACCTTAGCACCTCTTCGAATTGCCCTTTTAACCCATTCTTCTGCTCTTTTTGCAGCTTCCTCTGAAATCATAGGTCCTACATCTGTATCTTCTTTTAATTGATCCCCAACTTTCAAATTTTTGATTGCATTCAGAAAGTCATTAATAAATTCATCCTTAATTTTCTTTTCTACATAAACTCTTTGAATTGATATACAAACCTGACCTGCAAGAGAATATGCACCTTTTATTATTCTTTCGAGGATTTTTCTGTAATCAAAATCTGAGAAAATACAGAGGGCTGAATTTGAACCGAGTTCAAAGGTCTTCTTTTTTAAACCCGCTATAAGAGATATTCTTTCGCCTACTTCTTTTGAACCAGTAAAAGTTATATGTCTTATTCTTTCATCCTTACACAAAGTTTCACCTACACTACTTCCACCACCTGTCAAAAAAGCAAAACCTTCTGCTGGAAAACCTGCTTCAAGAATTATTTCTGTTAGAATTTTCCCTGTTTTAGGGGTATAGCTTGATGGTTTAAAGATTATACTACATCCTGCTGCAATTGCTGGAGCAATTTTATGTAGAGCAAGGTTAAGAGGAAAATTAAAAGGAGTAATAGCAAGAACAATGGGATCAGGTTCCATTATTGTAAAAGCTATTCTTCCTTTTCCAAATTCAGAGGCATCCATTGGTATAAATTCTCCATAAATTCTTTTTGCTTCTTCAGCTGAAAAATTAATTGTTTCAAGTGCTCTTTTGGTTTCTATTCTAGCCTCATTAATTGTTTTTCCAGATTCTATTGAGATTGTTTTTGCAAGCTCTTCAAACTTTTTTTCAATTAATTCTTTAACTTTCATAAGAATTTTATATCTTTCAAAAGAAGTAAGTTTTTTAATTTTTTCTCTATTTTTATGGACAAAATCAATTGCCCTTTCTATCTGTATATGAGTGGCTTCAGGAAATTCATATACAATTTCCTTTGTCCCTTTTTTATAAACAGGAAAATATTTTTCACCTTCCTGCCATTTTCCTTCAAAAAAAATTTTTTCTTTCATTTTTGCCTCCTTGATTGAAAAAAAATTATAATTAAAGATTAAATAAATGGGCAATCTAAAAATTATAAAAGTTGAAAGTAAAAAGGATTTAGAGATTTTTATAGATACTCAAAAAGAAATCTATAAAGGACTTCCTCTTGTTGGTTATATTGAACCTTTAAAGATTCTGGAAAAAGAGCATTTAAACAAGAAAGGAAAAAATCCCTTATTTAAAAAAGCAAAAGTTGAATACTTTGTTGCCCTTAGAAATGATAAACCTGTTGGAAGAATAAGTGCATATAAGGCAAATCATAAAGTTTTTGGTGTTGATGAAAAAATAACCGGTTTTTTTGGACATTTTGAATCAATTCCTGACCAAGAAGTAGCAGATGCACTTCTTGAAGAGGCTGAAAAATTTTTAAAAAAAGAGGGTTCTAAATTAATTATTGGACCAGCAAGTTTTGCCTATGATGGAGTATATGGGGTTCAGATCAAAGGTTTCGAATACCTTCCCATGGTAATGACACCATGGAACCCGGAATATTATGCAGACCTTATAGAGGAAAAAGGTTATAAAAAAATTATTGATTTTTTTGCCTGGTTCATACCTTTGTATATTATACATCCAAGGTTATCAAAAATAGTGAATGCTGAGGAAAGGTTATATAAGGAAAATGGTATTAAAATTAGGAGAGCCAATTTAAAAGATTTTAAAAATGAACTTCAGAGAGTGAGAGAAGTTTATAATAAAGCATGGGAAAATAACTGGGGAACTGTTCCTCTTGATGAGGAAGATATGGAATATATAGCAGAAGAACTAAAACCTGTTATACTTCCAGATGCAGCACTTATAGCAGAAGTAAAAGATGAGCCAGTTGGCGTTGCAATAGGAATTCCAAATTTTCTTGAAGCCATAAGAGATTTTAGAGGAAGTTTAAATCCCATGAATGTTTTAAAATTAATATGGAGATTAAACAAAATTCCTTTTTCATCAAAAATTCCAAGATTAAAATCAGGAAGGTTACTTATACTTGGAGTAAAAAAGGAATATCAGGAAGGAGCTGGTGTTCTAATGGCAGCAAAAATCCTCTTAAAGGGTTATAAACTGGGTTATAGGTATGGAGAAGGCTCACTTACTCTTGAGAATAATTTAGAAATAAATAATTTAATTAAAAGATTGGGTGGATTGCCCTATAAGGTTTTTAGAGTTTTTTATAAAGAAATATGATGGAAATTTTTGAATGTAAAAGTTGTGGTTCTTTAATTGGTATTCAGGGAGAAAAAGAGCCTTTATTCTGTCCCTTATGTAGGGGTAAAATGATAAAAATTGAACTTGATGTTGACTTGAAAGTAAAAATCAAATGTCCTGAATGCGAAAATATATTCTTTGTAAAGGAAAACTTTTCTCCCTATAAATGTGCTTTTTGCAATTTCACCTTCATTTCTTCCCCTTTCCGTAAATTTGAAGAAAGACTCTAATAAAGAATACTAAATATCTGTATTCTTGAATTCATCTGTTCTACCACATAAACTTTTTTATTTCTTATAAAAATTCCCGCTGGTAACCTGAATTCACCTGGATTCCACCCTATTCCCTCTATACCAAGATATACGTTTCCGTACTTATCAAAAATTTGAATTCTGTGTAAGAAGGAATCTGTTACATAAATATACCCTTTTTCATCTACTGCTATACCTTTTGGCCTTACAAAAAAACCTGGTGCATTACCAGATTTACCGAAAACATTAATAACCTCTCCTTTTGGGTTTAAAATCTGAACTCTAAAATTCCCCCATTCACATACATAAATATTTCCTTCTGAATCAAGATTTATTCCAGTTGGATAAAGAAATTCTCCTGGTTTATTTCCTTTTCTTCCGATTGTATAAAGAAATTGACCCTCAAAGCTAAAAACCTGAATTGCCATGAGACTGTCATCAAGCACATATATCTTTTTTCTGTAATCGTCGACAGTAAGATTAACCGGTTTATAAAGCCCCTTTTTAATAACTAAATTTCCCTCAAATTCAGGTATTTTTATTCCATAAACTGCTTTTGCACCTGGATCAGCAACAAAAAGCATATTAAGTGCCTCGGAAAAGGCAACTCCTGTGGGTCTTGTGAATCTAAAACTTCTTGTTCCCTGATACCATTTAACTATTTTGTTTTTTTGATCTATAAAAACTATAGCAGCAAAACCAGGGTCAGCCACATAAATTCTTTCTTTACTATCAACAAAAATTCCGAAAGGATATTTTAAAAGTCTTGTTTTTTTTATTCCGAGAATTTTATCTACTGTTCTTTTTATTATATTTCCCTCTCCTACAATATCCTCTTTAGTAAATAAGATTCCCTCATATTTTATTTTTGCTTCTTCAGGAGGGGGTGGCCATACAAACTCTTTTTTTTCCTGAGAAATTAAAATTAAAAATACTAAAAAATTCATCTTTTAACCTCCGGTTTATGGGGATTATGGCATTTAATACAATCATCACCTTCAAAATGAAAATCAATTTTATGACAGTTATTACATAAATCCAAATTTTTTAAAAGCTTAGATTTACCTCTATGAAGTTTATGACAATCTATACAGGCTAAACTCAAATGTTTCCCTGAAAAAAGTTCAATCTCTAAATGACATTTTTCACAAAAAATAGGATCAATACTTCTTAAAAGGTATTTATAATTCCTTTCATGAGGATCATGGCAGGTTGTGCACTTAATTTCTCTCTCTTTTTCATCAATAGCATATTTTCTAATGGGGTGATTGTCTTCTTTATAGTTAATTCCTAAAAAAATAGAAGAAGTATCAGGAATTTCATAAAATTTTGCTATATTGCTATATAAAGTTATAAGATAATTTTTATCAGTATGACAGTTCATACAGGTAAGGGAAACATAGTCAAAATCTTTAAAGTTTTCTTTTAATTCATCATCTGGTATTATTTTAATAAGAAAAGGACCTTTTGAGTTATGGGATGAATGACAAAATTTACATATCCTCTCTCCTTCTCTATTTCTAAAATCATGAGGAAAATTGACTAAAATTAAAAAGAAAAAGAGTTTCATTTCTTATGGCATACAGAACATACAGGTTTATTTGGCCATTTTAAATGAAATCCAAATTTTGTGCCATGAGAGTTGTGACAGCTATTACAAAAGATACCTTTTTTATCACCAGGGTGATTTGCAACAGGATGATGGATACCGTATAGTTCCTTTTCATGACAAATTATGCAGAGAGAATTGATTTTAGTTTTTAAAAATTTATCCTCCATAGAAGAATGCGGATCATGACATATAACACAATCACCTCTTGCATAGGGACTGTGAAGATAAAAACCTTCTTCAATTTCATGGCATTCTTTACAAACTTTTTCTGAATTTGGTCTATCAAAAATACTTTTATGACAGTTATCGCAAGCTAATTCCTCAAAGGGTGGATGAAATCTTAGACCTTTATCAAATTTTTCCTTATGACAGGTAAAACAGTCAAGTTCTTCACTTTTTGAAACTTTTTTATATGTTATTGAATGGCAATTTTTACAAAATTTTTCCACTTCTGATTTATGAAAATTATATAATTTTGCATCAACTTTGAAGTTTTCAGAAGGAAGTGAATAAATAATAAGAGTCTGTGATTCAGTTTTATTATTTTTTTCATAATAAAGAGTTATTTCATTTTTACCATTTTTAAGTTCTACTATAAAATGTTTTATATTTTCAGCTCTAAAAGTATCGTAAATAATTTCTGGTTTTAAAAGCCATGCTTTATCAGCTTCAAGGATTATTCTTATAAATCTATCCTTAACAAAGATAGCTGATGGGGGTGTTAAAACTGCAAAAAAAAGTAAATAAATCAATATTCCGCCTTTCCGTGACATGCAGGTCCGCATATTCCTCCTTTTTTATTTTTTTCAAATTTAAAAGTCAATATATAATCATTGGGACCAAACTTTTTTCCACCTTCAACAAAAAATGGATTATCCGAATAATGGGGATTATGACACAAAGAACAGGTTATTCCCTTATCCTTTTTGACGTGAAATTCATGTAAATTTAATCCATTTTTTTTAAAATTAGTTTTTTCTGAAAAAATAGATTCTGGATCATGACAGTTAAAACAGAGTTCATATTGAAGGTATGTAAAGGTAGTGTAAAGTTTATTTGGATACATTGAATTAAGAAGAAGAGGAAATTGAGAAGAGTGGGGATTATGACAGTTTATACAATTTTCTAAAGGAGGATGTTTATATTTTTTTATCTTATAAAAATTTTCCATTTCTGTATGGCATTTAAAACAGAGAGTATTTACCTGATTTAATAAATAAGATTTAGAATTATTACCGTGAACATCATGACAATCCTTACAATTACCCTCAATAAAGGGATTATGGATACTTATCAAATTTTTTAAAATTTCTTTATGACAGTTTGAGCAAAGATAAGGAAGTTTTTCCTTAAGAAGATGATTGATAGGGGAAGAGTGAGGATTATGGCAGATAGAACAGTCCTCATTCACAGGTGGATGTTTCGATGAAGATTTATCAGAATGGCAGGATAAACATAGTTCAGTAACATTTTCAATCTTTTTAAATGGGTGTTTTCCGACAAGTTCATGACACGAAGAACAATCTTCTTTTGCAGGTGGATGGAGAACTTTTTCCTCAATTAATAAATCATGACAACCCTTTTTAATACAATTTTCCTGCTGAAAAATTAAAAATAATAAAATAATTTTCATTTTAATTTTATATTTCTTTTAACTAAAAAGTGGAAAATTATATTACTTTCACTTTCAGGATATATTAAATAAATATAAGTAAAACCTAAACTTAAAATCAAATCCCCATAATTTCTTTCAAAAGCTATTTTTAAATCATTTTCAAATTTCTCACTGAAATAAAATTTTTCCTCCAGAGTGAACATATTGAATAATCTTAAAGGAGCACTGAAAGAAATTCTTATAAATTCCTTTCTTGTTAAGGAATACTCTGTTTTAATGTATTCATTTACATAACTGAAATTAAAGGGAATTTCTTTTGTGTTAAATTCTACTCTTGTATGATACTTTATCCAAGTGTTTATATTATTATTTATTCTGGTGATATCTCTGAAATAATAAAAATTTAAGGATAAAAGGTATCTTTTTGAATTATAACTTAAATTGATTCCTGAATAATAACCGTATTTTTTTTCATTTTTTAAAATCCATGTGTCATTAAAGGTTTTATAATATAAATCAACAAAAAATCTCAAATTTTCAAAAATTAAAAAATTTTTTTGTTCATATAAATTACCTTCTTTTAATAGATAGCCCCATCCATTTCCTTCAGGGTTCTGTGAAAAAAATACTGAAAATCCTGGTGAAATTGTAAGTGTTCTTGGTAAATTTAAAAATTTTAAATAGAAAGTCTGAGAAAAATCCTCATAAAAATTTTTTCCTTCTTTCAGGGAATTTGTTTGAAAACCTAATGTGGTATTAGAAATAAATCTTTCTGAAAAGAATTTTTTAAATGAGGTATTTAAAAAGTTAGTGGTTGTAAATTTTGATCTATTGAAAGAATAGTACATATCAAAAAAGTAATTTCTATTTTTAAAAATATGATATACAAAACTTGAGTTTATGTATGTAAATGAGTTCCTGAAAAAGTATTTCGTATCCCACTTAAAATTAATATCACCTTTTTTATAGTTATAATTAAAATTAAAATTTTCTATATTCTGGTATAGGCTTTTAAATTCTCTATTGTAATATAAAGAAAAAGTATTTTCTTTAAAGGAATAATTTGAGGTGAATGCTAAACTTTTTTTATTAAAACTATTTTCTTTTCCCCAGGAATATGAGAAATTTAAATTAGGAAAATTTCTAATTAATAGTCCCTGCGAGATTATATAAGTTAAAGTTTTTCTTTCAAAAATTATTTTGTCCTCTTTTTTAAAATCTTCTTTTTTTACAGTAAATTTAAAAGGAAACTTAGATTTTTCTAATAAATTAAGATTAAATAAAAAAGGAGCTTTTAAAAAATTTTTTTCTTCTATACCATAAAGATTTTTATTCCAGCTCTGCCATAAAAGGTATGTTTTAAGATTGTAATTTAATAATTCTCTCTTATAAATAAAACCATTAATAAATAAATTTATTGAATTTTCATAATCTTTATAAAATGGTTTTGTAAGAGTGTTTTTAAAATTCCCATTTACATAATACCTTTCTGAAAGAAAATATAGATTAAATTTTGTAATTCCTGCATTCAAAAATGATATTAAAAATAAAGAGGGGAGGATTTTTATCCCCCCCTCTTTAAAGACTATCACTTTATTCTATTAAACTATATTATTACTTTCTGTGACAATCAAGACAAATCTGGCTATTGGTTGTATCACCTCTCAGGAATCTATATGCAGGTAAGAAAACATTTGTATTGTGTGGGTCATGACATGTGGCACAGGTCATAACTGAATCAGCACCTGCCTGCTGGGCTGAAAAATTATAAAGAGGATAAGGCCAACCACTTGGAGGGTTAAACTCTGTACTCGGAAGAATTCCTGGTGCAACATCCATATCTACGGGGTGAGAGTAAATAAGAGAATCATTAGTTCCGCTTGTTACATCAGGTGGATTCTGAACAGCAGTTCCCACAGGTCTGGGACCATATGAATAGAGTGTTCCCATATCAGCTGCAGTCTGAGTTCCATCATGACAGGATAAACAGGCGTAGGTTATCCAGGATGCTCTTGTCATGGGGTCAGTATATGTTCCGTTATAAAGGGCAGTTATTGTTGGAACATATGCTCTGTTCCAGAGATAATAAAAGTTCTGATTGGGATTAGCATTGTGAGGGGTATGACAGTAAATGCATACCTGTCCTACATTGGGTCTATTGAAGTCATGTCTACTTCCCACTACTGTTGCATGGAGCCAAATAAAAAAGGCTCCAAGACTTATTATTGCTATTATATATTTTTGCATATGTCCCTCCTTTTTTATTAAGGATTCGAACCTAAAATTATAATTAATAATTTTTAGGTCTATTAATTATATTAAACAATCTTTTAAAAAATTTCAATAATTCAACATCTTGAAAAAAGTATCAAAAAATAGTATAATTCTATAATGAATTTAAATCTTAAAATATTTTTGATTTCTCTTTTTATATTTTTATTGAATATACCTTTTGGTATCTGGAGAAGTAAAACTAAAAAATTTTCTCTAAGCTGGTTTCTTTCTATACACCTTACAATTCCAATTATTTTTTTAATGAGGATGAAATCTGGAATCGGGTTTATACCTTTGAGTATTCCTATTTTCATTTTTGCTTTCTTCTTTGGTCAATTTGTGGGGTCAAAAATTTTAAGATGACTCTTATATATGATGGAACTTGTAATTTCTGTAAAAAAACAGTTTCTGTGATTAAAAAATTCGGTTTTAGAAAAAGAATCAATTTTATAAGTTCAAAAGATAAGAAAGAACTTAAAAAAATTCATTTTACTCAAGATTCTATCTTAAAAGATTTTGTAGTTATAACTGATGGGAAAAGAATTTTAAAAGGCTTTTATGTTTTCAGATCTCTAATCGATATTATTCCTTTTTTTATCTTTTTTCAATTTCTTTTTCATTTACCTTTATTAAATTTAATTGGCGAAAAAATTTATTTAATTATATCAAAGAACAGAAAATGTATAATTAAGTCTTAAAAAATACTTTTATTATTGTTGCTATTACCGCATAAATAAACCACATTGAAAAAGAAACTAAAATCCCTTTTTTCCTTTCAATCTCGCCTATATGATGAAGGGCAAGTCCATATAGGAAAACTGACCATAGAGTAAAAAAACCAGCCTGTTCAAAGAAAACCCTAAAAAAATTCTTTTCAGGAAGAAACATAAAAAATAATGAAAAATCAAGATTTACATAGGGAGATTTCTTTAATATAGCTATAGGAAAAGCAATAATTGAACCAAGAAGACTGATTGCATATATATGGACCATAGAACTAAAGAAGGCTAAAAAATCTCCCTTCCCTTTTAATAGTATTGAAATAAAAAAGTATATAAATCCTATAATCAAAGTAGAAAAAACAAAACCAAATATAGCAGAAATTAATGTAAAAACATAAAACAAGGGGGAATTGAAAAATTCTAAGGTTTTTTGAAGAGCTTCTTCAGGAATTTCTCTTTCCATCAGCAAAGTTTCTCTATTCGGTAAGATAACAAATTGAATATAAAGAAGAGAAATAATAAGAGTAAATATAATCAGGATAATAAAGGGAACAGCAAGAGGTTTTTTCTCCTTAATGTTTTTTAAAGCATCATCTGGATTAAAAAATATCTTTAAAATTAATTCCATTTATAAACCTCCTTTTTAGAAATTTATATTTTACAAAAAAATTAAAGTTTTTTAAATATAATTTTTACTTTTAAAATTTCTTTAAAATTTATAAAATTTACTTGAAATTTTGCATTTAAAATTGTATTATAACTATAAAATTTTAAAATTTAAAAAAAATTTAAAAAAGGAGGTAAAAAATGGAAAAAAAATTAATAATGATTGGGGATAAATTACCTGAAATAGAAGTTCAAACAACTCATGGTAAAATAAATTTACCAAAAGATTATAAAGGAAAATGGTTTATCCTTTTTTCTCATCCAGCGGATTTTACACCTGTATGTACCACAGAATTTTATGCTTTCCAGAAAAGGTATAAAGAATTTAAAGAGAACAATGTGGAACTCATTGGTCTTTCCCTTGATCAGGTTTATTCCCACATAAAGTGGATTGAATGGATAAAAGAAAAACTTAATATTGAGATAGAATTCCCAATCATTGCTGATGAAAGAGGCGAGATTGCAGAATTGCTTGGTATGATACATCCTCAAAGAGGGAAAAATACAGTAAGAGGTGTTTTTATTGTGGATCCTGAGGGAATAATTAGAGCAATTTTATACTACCCTCCTGAGCTGGGAAGAAATATAGATGAAATTTTGAGAATGGTGAAAGCATTTCAAATTGCGGATTCAGAAAAAGTTGCCATGCCGGCTAATTGGCCCAATAATGAAATTATCGGAGATAAAGTAATATTGCCACCTGCTTCTGACATAAAAACAGCAGAATATAGAAAAAAGAAATACGAAAACTTTGACTGGTGGTTTTGTTATAAAGAAATAAAAGCCAAATCCTAATTTTAAATTTTTTATATTTAATTCTTTAAAAATAAGGGTTTAAATAATTCTTCTCTTATAATTTTGAATTTTTATCTTATATTTTCTTAAGATAAAATAATGAAAGGAAAAGATTTCAAACATGAGGAACAGGATGACTTCTTATATTTATTAAAAAAAGCAGAGTCAATTGATTCTTACAGAAGAGAAGTTTTTGAAAAATTTATACAAAATCTTCCAGAATATTCTCCTCAGGATCTTTATAATCTTTTAGAAAAGGAAGGGTACAGGGGTCAAAAAGATGCAAGAAAGATGTGTTGTATTGCAGTTTATAGGCATTTAAGAAGAATAAAGATGATTTATGTTCATAAAATTCCTCCTGAAAGTTTGCCAGAAAAAGTAAATTACATTTTTATGGGACCAACAGGTTGTGGAAAAACTTATATAATGGAGCTCCTTTTCGGCAAAATTTTAAAAATACCCTATGTGATAATTGATATAACAAAATACAGTGAAACAGGTTATGTGGGTGAAAATGTTATAAATATTCCATACAAATTGATTGAAGCAGCAAGAGGAAATAAATATTTAGCCCAGATTGGAGCAATTATTATTGATGAATTTGATAAAATAGCAGGCTCTACAAGTAATTTAAGGTTTGCAGGAGCAGGAACACAAAAGGATGTTTCAGGTTACGGAGTCCAGAGAGAACTATTAAAACTTTTAGAGCATGGAATTTCTGAATACGGTGAAGACCATGCTGTTGAAGGAAAAATAAACACAAGGGATATCTTATTTGTAGCAATTGGTGCTTTCAGTGGTTTTTCAAAAGAATTTTTGGAGAAGGATATTGGTTTTTTAAAGGAAATTGATGAAAGTGGCAATTTAATTGCCTATAAACTGAAAGGAGAAGAAGAGGATGTTTATAACTTCCTTAAATACGGTTTTTTGCCTGAACTTATTGCAAGATTTCAGAGAATTATACCTTTTGAACCCCTTGACAGAGAAACACTTAAAGAAATTTTAGATTTAAAAATAGAGAAATTAAGAAATGAATTTAAGCTTGAAGGCTTTGAACTTATATTAAAAGAAAGGGCAAAAGATTTTATTGTTGATAGAGCACTTGAAAAAGGTGTTGGAGCAAGAGGAATCGAGAGTGTTCTTTTAAAAGAACTGGAAAAAATTGCCTTTGATATATTCGGAAAAAATAAAAAAGGTAAAGTGATAATTGATAGTGTCAAAGAAAATATAAAAACAAAAATTTTATATAAAAAAGGAAGTTAGTATGAAAAACATAATTATATGTCCAAAGTGCGGAACAAAAATTGATGTAAATGAAATACTTTATGAACAGATTGAGAAAGAATTAAAGGAAAAGTTTGAAAGTGAATTAAAAACAAAAATGAAAATTGAAAAAGAAAAAATTGAAGAAGAAATAAAAAGAAAGATTGAAGAGGAAAAGGCAGAATATATAAAAAAACTTGAAAAAGAATTAAGGGAGAAAACTGAAAGAATTAAAGATTATTACAGATTGGAAGCAGAACTTGAAAGATTAAAAAGAGAAAAAGAGGAATTAAAGGAAAGAATTATTTTTGAAAAGGAAAAAGAATTTTCCCAGAAAATTATTGAGGAAAGGGAAAGGATAAAAAAGGAACTAAATGAAAAAATTTATTTTGAAATAAAAGAAAAGGACAAAATAATTGAGGATTTAAAGAAAAAGCTTGAGGAGGCTCAAGAAAAGGCTGAAAAAGTTTCAGGTGAGTTTAAAGGAGAAATACAAGAAATTGAAATTGAAAAATTTTTAAAAAATCAATACCCTTTTGATGAAGTTAAGAGAGTTAGTAAAGGGCAGTATGGGGCTGATGTGATTCAAATTGTAAGGAATGAAAAAGGTATGGAATGTGGCAAAATTTATTATGAAAGTAAAAGGACAAAAGCTTTTGATAACAGATGGATAACAAAGTTAAAAGAAGATAATCTAAGCTTAAATGCAGATATTTTAGTTATAGTAACAGAAACAATGCCAAAGGAAAGTGAATCATTTTTTTATAAGGATGGAGTTTGGATTTGTAATTTTTTTGAATTAAAACCTCTCTCATATATTTTGAGACATTTTCTGATTGAAATGAATTATTTAAAAATTTCTAAAGAGAATAAAGAAACAAAGATGTCAATGCTTTATGATTATTTAACAGGAAATGAATTCAAGAATCAATTCGGAGCTTTTATAGATGGTTTTACAACGCTTTATAAAAGTTATATTGAGGAAAGAAAAAAAATGCAGATTATTTGGGCAGAAAGGGAAAAACAGTTACAGAAAATTCTTGATAATCTTATGAGATTTTATGGTTCAATAAAGGCAATAGCAGGAGAAAAAATTCCAGAGATAAAAGAACTTGAAGATAAAAAATTTTTAATGTTGGAAGAAAAATAATTTAAATTAAAGATGTATAAGGTTTTTTAAAAATTTTTTAATAATATGTTCAATCTGTCATTTCTCTGCTTTTTAATTTTAAATCTTACATTTTATTTTTCAATATTAAGATTTTTTTATTTTTTAAGAGAAAAATTTTCATTTATTGATAGATTAGTATGTGGTTTTGTAGTCTATCTAACTTCTATTTTAGGAATTTTTGCACTTTCTGGTTTTATACACATTTACGAATTCAAAACAGTTTTAATTTTTCTTTTAATTATATTATTGTTTTTTTCTATTTATAAATTCAGAATAAAAGAAAGCTTTACTTATACCTACCATGAAATTAAAGATCTGTTTAAAATTTTAGTTCTTCTTTTAAAAAAAGACTGTTTATTTTTAATACTTTTCTTAATAATTTTTTTAAATTTATTCTTCTTTTAAGATTTACCCTTTTGTATCCTCCACAGGGTTGGGATAGTTATGTATACCATTTACCCATAGTTTCGAGAATTGTTTTAGAAAAGGGGGTTCTTCCGATTAACTTTCTGAATTTACATCCTCATATGTATTTTCCCAAAAATGTTGAAATTTTATTTTCTTATTATTACCTGTTTACAAATACAGATAAAGGTATGCTTGTAATTCATTTTCCCTTTTTAATTTTTGGTGTTCTATCAGTTTATTCAGTTTTAAGAAAATTAAACATCCCAAGAGAAAAATCCATTTACATAATTTCTATCTTAAGTATGCCTATCATTCCAAATCAGGCAGGATGTGCTTACATAGATATTGAATGTGGTTCAATTTTTCTAATTTTTTTAAATCTTCTATTATTAAAATTTCCTTATAACATATTCTTTCCAGCAATATCTCTCTCAATAGGTGCTGGTTCAAAATTAAGTTTTCTTCCTATTTTTAGTTTATTTTTAATATATGGGATAGTGGTGTTAATTTTAAAGAGAAGAAAAATTTTGCTTTTAATTATGTTGTTTTTATGCCTTATTACATCTTTTCATAATTATCTTTATAATTTTTATCTCACAAGAAATCCTCTTTATCCATATTCAATAAAAATTTCAAGAATGGAAATATTTAAAGGAGACATAGATGTACCCAAACAGGTTGATTATTTCCCTACCTTCACATATAATCCTTTCATTATTTTTAAATGTTTGTTAGAGTTTAGTGATGAGAAAAACGAACATTATATATACGATAATCGTATGGGTGGGTTTGGTCACTTATTTATTTCTTTGGGATTAATTCCTTTTTTTCTTTCTATTTTTTTATCCATAAAAAACAGAGAAAAAAAATTTTTAAAAGTTCTTTTTTCACATTTTTATTTTATTTAACTGGTCCTTATAGGTGGTGGCCAAGATTTCATATTTATTTACCTTTTGTTGCTTTTATAGGAACATTACATATATGGGAAAGGTATAAACAAGAAAATGTAAAAAAACTTATAACTCTTTTTACCTTTTTTTCTTTTATTGAAGGAATCCATGGAAGAATTATTCTTACTCCTTATTCCTCCCTTTTTTCTTATGATAATAATGCTTTTGATATTTTTTATACTCCCCCAGAAATAAAAACAGGTTATTATAAACTATATTTCTACATACAAAAATATGACAAAATAGGAATATGGAACCTTTCATCTACTCCTAATATATTACTTGGTTTAATTTTGAGAAATAATTTTTTAATTTATTTAGATAAAGTTGAAAAAGAAGAAGATTTGAAATATTATCAGAAAGTTATAACTTCCCCTCTTATAAGAATTAAAGATTTTAAAAAAGTTTATGAGGATAAAAATATTTGTTTATGGGTAAAATAAATTTCATTAAAGAGAATTTTATAACATTAATTTCAGGTTTAGTGTTTATCATACATTTTTTATTTTCTCCTTACCCCTTTAATTCTATAATGAAGTTTAGGGAAAGTTTTCTTTATTTTTTTGTATCTTTAAAGGTTAAAAAATATAATGTTAAAAAAGATAATAGTGGAAAAAATTTTAGAATAATTTCAGCTGGGTCTAATTCAATAAGACTTAAATACTCTTTATTTATTTTTGCATTTAAAAAATATAAATTTATAGGAGGAGATAGGGGGATGTATGTTGTAAAGATTCCTTTAGGAGATTATAAAGATATGGATATAAAGTGTTTTGATATTTCGGGTAAAAAAGAAAATGCTGACAGTTTATTTAATTATTTGACAAATATAAAGGAAGATGCAATTTTATTTTTTGGTATAAGGGATGAAGCTACTTTAAACTGGAATGAAAAGCTTGACGATTTATTTAAAAAGATGGGGTCAAGATTTTCATTAAGAGGTAAATACAGGTATAGTTATATTTTTGTTGTAAAGAAAAAAGGTTCTGAATTTTTCCCTGTTTTTGAGGAACTTTCGCCTGATAGAATAATATTCGCTGAAATAACCCTTTAGAACATGATAATAAACAAAATTCTTGTTAATTCTTTTGACTTTATATGACTCTATATGTAAAGGATGCAGCAAATGCAATAATTTTTGCAATTGAAAATAATTTAGAAGGAATTTATAATATAGGAAGTGGAAAAGGTGTAAAGGTTTACGAAATAAAAAAAATTTTTGAAAAATTCCTAAAAAAAGAATTTGAAATTGAGTTTAAAGATAAAAGAAAAGGGAAAGATTTAATAAATATTGAAAAAATAAAAAAGAAGGGTTTTGAAATAAAATATGAAATTGAAGAAGGAATAAAAGAAATTATTTTAAAAGAAAAGAATTAATAGGAAATCATCCTTCCAAAAGAGCCCTGCCTTATTGTAACCGCAGTCCCATTTGCTTCTGAGTTAAATCTAAGTTGAAGAACTCCATCTTGTGAGGGAACAATTATACCATATACATGAATAAGATAATCAGTATTTGCACTTGGAAATTGATTACTTTGAACTATATCATCTGAAGAAGTTCCGCATCCCTCCCAAAGCATATCAGTACCATCAGCCCCTCGGGGTGTTGTTACTACATAAGAACTTATTGTTGCATTCGGATAAGAAATTGCTATTCCTATTCCCGTACCTGCCACAGCAGTTCTTGCCACTAAATAAAACTCATAAAAATAATAATTTCCAGCACTTACATTAAAGAAAAGTTCATTCACATTAGAAAGTGTGGTACTTGATGTTGATTGATCCTGTGTTTTTTTACATATTTTAAAAGTGGTATAAACAGGATTTTGCCACGAGCCATTTCCCTGATCATCTGATACCAAAACATATCCATTTTTTGCACCTGTTGGCATTACAAATCCCGTCATATACCCTGTTCCTTCAACATGAAGTTTATAAGAAGGATTGGATGTTCCAATACCAACATTATAATTGTATGGAGAGTTAACCCATATATTGGTTCCATCTTCTATCCAGCCCCTTTCTCCCTCAACTGGTTGCAGAAAAATTAATGTTATTAATAAAATTATTTATTATATTGTCAAATACTCTGCACTTTTTATATTCAAAATTTAAAAAAACTTACTTTATTTTATCTCCTCCTCTATTATTTCCTTAACTTTTGCATAAGAAGGGACTCCCTGAATTTTCAATTTTCCATTTACAAGAAGGGCAGGAGTTGTAAAGGTATATTTTGCAATTTCTTT